>JAICVW010000350.1 GCA_025935105.1 Nitrososphaeraceae archaeon | reverse complement strand
TGGAAGATTTCTTTATCAACCGATTCGGCGTCAAACTTTATAAACTCTTTTTCAAGGATTATACAGAAAAAGTTTAGGTCAGGGCTGCCAATAAGATGCTAAGACTTGTGCGTACAACTAAGACGTGAATGCGAATTCAGCCTGACCTAAGAATAGAAAGCTACAAATCCTACGACTATAGGATAATAATCGAGGAAAAAGAATGCCCATTACTGATGTTATAAAGAAACAAATTGCACAACAACGTAGGCTATTCTTTAAGATTTGCTTCAATTGTGGTGCAAAGAACCCGATTCTTTCTACCAGATGCAGAAAATGTCATGCCAAGAATATGAGGCTCAAGAACAGAACACTAGGAGTTAAGAAATAGGCATCTTCATAATTCCGATTTGTACAGTAGGTGGCTTCGTTCAGTTATTATTTACTAGTCACTTTCCGTGCGATCTGCACTATCTTGGAGCAAGAAGTACGCACGCAGAGATCACGCAGATAATATAGTAGTCACTTTTCCAAACCGGGCCACATCATTCTGCGTAAATCTTTTCCAACCCTTTCCAATTGATGATTTTCAATCTCGTCCATATTTCGAACAAAAGAATATTTTCCATCTTTTTTGTATGCGCTAACCCACTCATCAGCAAATTTTCCTGAGCGTATCTCTTGTAAAATTTCCTTCATTTTTTTTCTTGTATCCTCACCTATCACTCTGGTCCCTCGGGTAAGGCCTCCATATCTAGCAGTCTCACTTACTCGATTATACATTCCTGTGAGCCCATACTTCTGTATTAAATCGACTATTAGTTTCAGCTCGTGAAGACATTCAAAGTAGGCAACTTCTGGCTGATATCCGCTTTCAGTCAGTGTATCGAAGGCTGACATGATCAAAGAATGAACTCCTCCACAAAGGTCCGCTTGTTCCCCAAACCAATCTGTTTCGACTTCTTCTTTAAAGGAAGTTTGAAGCACTCCTGGCTTGGTACTACCAATTGATTTTGCAATAGCCAATACTTTATCCCACGCCCCTTTAGTATAGTCCTGAAAGACAGCCACCAATGAAGGAGTACCAAAGCCCTGTAAATATAATTCTCTAACCAATTGTCCGGGCCCTTTAGGAGCTACCATAATAACGTCCACGGTTTTTGGGGCAACGATCCATTTCCAATGTATCGCTGCACCGTGGGAAAAACTGATGGTGTCTCCATTCCTCAAATGTGAAGAAACATGGTTCAAATATGCCTCAGCTTGTTCCATATCCGGAATTAAAAAATGTATGATGTCTGCTGCCTCAGCAGCTTCTGACATTTCCATCACACGATGACCATCTGCCTCAGCAGATTCCCATGTTTTACTACCTCTTCTCAGGCCCACGATGACATCGATACCTGAATCCCTCATATTACAAGCCTGAGCACGACCTTGAATACCATATCCTAACAATGCAATTTTCTTATCTTCTAGCACATTAGTAGTAACGTCTTCATCTTGCCATCTTTTAGCAGGCATTATAGTGGAGTGTGAACCTGTTCTATATATGCTATCCCATCTATTGGAATTATTAGGTCTGGTATGTGTTACTTATGCAACCCTGAGGCATAGGTTTTCCAAATATCAGCTATTGTTCGACCATTATGCCATCCTCTCATTTTGTCAGCTGGCAAAAGTAAGCGAGACGCTTATCCTGATTGATAACGAACCCAGGAATAAATCAAGGGACATTCTAAATTTGATTTAGCTCTTCGGATGTTAATCTCAAAAACGACATAAGCTTAAGAAACCCAAATACAAGAATCTTCAGCTTTCCACAAATTTGAATTGGCTTGTCCTTAATCACCTCCTAAAAACCCTGCTGCTTAAACGATTAGATTATTGATAGGGACAGAACTTCTATGATGTTTTCCCAATTAGTACATTGAAAGCGAAAGTAACTTGGTAAATTCGCTGGTTGTTAATTTCCCTCCCAAGTCTTTAGTAGTTTGGTTATTTCTGAACATTTCAACCAAGCAGGATTCCAAATGTTGACCGGTCCTAAATGCATCCTTATCCCCGTGTTTATTTGACAACCATTCTAAGAGCATTTTTATAGATAACAGCATACCAGACGGATTAACCAGATTTTTCCCGGCAATGTCAAAGGCCGCGCCGTGAACAGGTTCAAATAGCCCAAAAGACTCTCCAATATTCGCGCAAGGAGCCAAACCTAATCCACCGATGACCTGTGCGGCTTCATCTGATAGTATATCCCCATACAGATTTGATGTCAAAATGACATCGAATTCATCAGGATTGCGTATTAAATTCATTGCGCATGCATCTACGTAGGATTCGTTATAGCTAATGTCTGGATAGTTTTGTGAGACTGCTCTACATGTCCTTGCAAACAGCCCATCACTCATACGTAAGACATTAGATTTATGAACTGCTACAACCCTCTTCTTATTATCTCTTAATTTTGCCTCTTCGAAGGCGTACCTCGCGATCCGTTCAGATGCCCGTTTTGAGGTAAGTCTTAAGCTAATAACCGTGTTATCGTCGGCTTCAAATTCCCATCCCACGTACAAATCTTCAGTATTTTCTCTAATTAATACTAGATCTACACCATCAGAGAGCTTCTCAACGCTGGGATAAGATTTTGCTGGCCTGACGTTTGCATAAAGGTCAAAGAAGCGTCTTAATACAAGGACAACATCAGCTGCGCTCTCGCCGACAGGTGCCTTTAAACATCCATGCGATCCTTTGATTATTTCCATACTAAGTTCGGGCAGAGCCTTGCCATGTTTTGCTAGTGCTCCATCACCAGCCTCAGCGGCTTTAACATTAAATTTTACACTGGTGTTATCATTTATCTTCTCGAGGATTATATTAGCCGAGGATGCAATCTCCGGCCCAACACCATCCCCTAATACTAAAGCAATATTGTACCTTCCCATTGGTTAGTAAGGTTATATTGTATTGTATAAATTTACTTTTGACTTTTTGAATGTAGGACCTTTTGTAACATTACTTTGTTAACTGCTTCTATCATAGCTTGGACCGAAGCAACGACTACATCTTCGCCAGCTTTCCTTGAGGAAACGACCCCACCGCTTTTATCCTCCACTTTCACTGACACTTCCGCTAGTGCATCCGATCCTCCAGTAATAGATTCTAATCTGTACTCCCTGATCCTAATATTGGCCATCTCACCAGCAATCTTCTGTATTGCCTTCAGGGCAGCGTCTACTGGACCCACACCGATTTCTGAAGCAATTAGGTCTTTGCCTTCTGTATTCAATCTTACTACCGCCGTAGGAATAATATTCATCCCAGTGATTATGTGGAAATCATAGAGCTTAAACTTCTCTTCAAATTTGGCGTTATGCATAACATCGCCTGCGATTGATAAAAGCTCTGTGGTACTGATAGATTTTCCCATATCTGCTAGACTTTTTTGTCTATTCACAATCTCAAGAAGTTCCATTTCCGATGGGTTTATTCCGAATGTCTGGAGCATTGCATTTATTCCATGGGTACCTGCATGCTTACCCGCTTGTAGCCATCTCTTCCTACCTACAAGTTCAGGACTTATGGGTTCATAAGTCATAGGGTTATTCAAAATGCCATGAGTATGAATGCCCGATTCATGTCCAAATGCATTCTCGCCGATTATTGCCTTATTCGGCTGAACAGTCACCCCCATAACATTGGCCACGAACTTAGAGGTCTCGTAGAGCAACTCCGTCTTAACGTTATGTTTTCGCCCGTAGAGGCACTGAAGGCCCATTACGAACTCCTCGAGGGACGCGTTACCAGCTCGTTCTCCTAAACCGTTTATTGTCAGATGAGCACAATCTGCGCCTGCAACAATCCCAGATAGTGAATTAGCTACCGCAAGGCCAAAGTCATCGTGGCAATGTACACTGGTAGGTAACCCGGTCGGTCGTACCACCTCTCTACTTCTCCCCACCACATCTATGACTAGCTGGCTAATGTACTCTGGAGTAGCGTATCCCACAGTATCTGGGATATCAATCCTATTGGCCCCTGCAAGAGCCACTGCTGCGAACACTTGATTCAAAAAAGATCGATCAGATCGGGTTGCATCCTCTGCAGAAAACTCTACCTGAATCCCATGTTTTTTTGAATATTCCACTGCC
>JAICVW010000056.1 GCA_025935105.1 Nitrososphaeraceae archaeon | reverse complement strand
TACGATCCGCAATCGTATTCGTCGTTTCGCACAGACTTGGTGATAAACGACCCGGATTACATTTCCACTGCTGATTTTCAGTGCTTAATGTGCGGATCTTTCGTGCCAAAAGGCCAAGCTCACGGGCACCCGCTCAAACGACCTATAATAGGAAAAGAGGGTGGCTGGAGCAAACCAAGTCACGCTTGGAACAAAAGTTAAACTCCTTGCAAAAGGAGAATGAGATTAGGTCGGCACGTTTAGTCACAGGCCCGGTCCGGTGGCGCCGAAAGGGTCGATTCTTCGGCTGACCTATCTCATTTTCTTCATTTAATATAATTAATATAATATGATTAATATGATTGGTACTATTGGTAGCGACGATTTTAAATATTAGAAATGCATAAAATATGATAACTTGTTGAAGAACAATATTCGCAAAGTTAGGGCCTGATCCGTAGTATGAAGAGTTTTTCCTTACTTTGATTGCAGCTCCAATTTTCTTATTAGAAAGGTGTTGAAAATTTTCATTACTGTCATATCCCCCCTCTGCAATTATTCTCTTTAGGGTATTACTTTCTAAAGCATTATCTACAAGTTCCTTTAATCTACTGCCATCATATACTTCTTCACTTGTGACGTCAAGTGCAACAATTTTCTTCTTCTTGATAACTACAGCTACATGTATCTTCAAATAGCTTCTCCTTACATTCCATTTATGAGGTAATCACTCTCCTCTCTTAGTTATCTTTATTCCAGTGCTGTCTAATACTATGACGATATCGTTTCCTATTCTTTCATTAATTTTGACATCAAGTTTGTTTACTCACTCTTCTGTTTATTGTGCTATAATCAGGAATAGACGGTATTTTTCTTTCTGCATGTGCTATTACCACATCCTCAGTCTGTGTATATGGTAGTTGGAAATAGACTCGCATATAACCAAATAGTTGAATAAAAGAATCAGGATATCTGTATAATGCACCTTCTTTCTTTACCCTCGTTCATCTTATGAAGTTCATTTATCCAATTGTCAATAATATCAAAATCAAGTATTATTTCACCACGTCTTACCAACAATTCATTATAAGTACGCCGTTAATCACTACTGATACGTAATATCATCTAAGCTAAATACGACTAGGTCAAACAATATCAACAGAACAGTGATTATGCAACAATGCATCTTATTACTATTGAAGATATCGTTTAGGTGACATTATTATTCAGCCGGTATGTCAATTTTGCTTTTTAAACTATACTGGTTAACATAAGTTCGTCAACTTTTTTAAGTCATATTGCCCCGTATGGATGCCCAACTGATTAATACGTAATTATGTTAGTCAGTATAGACTGTTATTTGCAGCGTATCCCTACCCAGCAGGTAAAGTAAACGGTTCTTTTTATCCTTATTACCATATCTATCTCTAATACCGGAGAAGTCGGGTTACCAAGACCCGTATGAATAGCTTAATATATTTGACTTACATATATTTTTATGAATATTGATAATCATAATCATATACTATTTGTGGAGATTGGTACTGGCTAAAAGGTTTTCAAAACACGAAGTAAAGTCAATTATAATGTTTCTAATAAACAAGATGAGTTATCTTTTTGCTCTCGAGCAGCCGATACAAACAAGTATGTGTACTGGAAACAAGTCAAGTTCATGGATTTTGTGGTTGCTCGGTAGTAAATTAGCAGGTATCCGTTTACATAACTGCTGCACTCTTCAATGAATGATGATGTCTAGAGTCGAACTAAAATATGATCATGGAACAATTGTGATCACAGGCAACATACATATACCTTATGCCTCAAGGGATCCGAGGACTAACTTACTGAGAGCGGCCGCATTAGATTATATGAATATCCTCGAATATTTGAAACGAAGTAGGATAGAATTTGACAATACAAAAGTTTTAGATCTAATTCCATCGCCAAACTTTCATATACACGAAAATAGTCAGCCGAAGTTCTATTTAAGAAATTATCAGAGGAAGGCACTAGACAGTTGGGCTAAAGCGGATAAAAGAGGAAGCGTGGTATTACCCACTGGAGCTGGAAAAACTATTATAGGTATCAAAGCGATAGAGATGGTAAACTCGGCAAGTATAGTAATTGTGCCAACAATTGATCTCATGGATCAGTGGTCTTCAGTTCTTTCGAAGTACTTTCCCGATACCAAAGTTGGAAATTTGGGAGGAGGATCAAGCGATATTGAATCAATAACTGTATCCACATATGATTCTGCATATTTAAGGGCATCAAGTCTAGGCAATAGATTCTCTCTGATTATTTTTGATGAATTGCACCATTTGGCCGCTCCAGGATATCGATCTATTGCGGAACAGTTTGCATCCCCATTTCGTTTAGGTTTGACAGCCACTATTGAAAGGGAGGACAACTTGGACAGGGATCTTCCTAGGCTGATTGGTGGTGGAGTAGTTTTTCGCACAGGAGCTCAGGATCTCGCAAGAGACAGACACCTTTCGCTTTATGAAATAGAGAGAAGAGAGGTTGAGATGCTTCCGGAAGAGGTAATTGAGTACCGCAGGAACATTGAAGTTTATGAGGCATGTTTGAAGACACTAGGAATAAGAATGAACTATATCGGATCCTTTCATAGACTAATTATGATGTCTGGCAAAAATAACACTGCTAGAGAAGCAATTCACGCAAGAAACAAGGCAATGTATATTGCACTAAATAGCAGATCCAAAATAGAAGAGTTAAGAAAAATACTATCAGAAAACGTTGGTATCAAGACTATAATATTTACTCAACACAATAAGTTGGTGTATACAATATCAAATCTATTCTTGATACCCTTCATTACTCACAGGTCAGACAGAGATGAAAGACTTGATGTTTTGAATGGGTTCAAAGAAGGAAGATATGATGTATTGGTGACTTCCAAGGTACTCGATGAAGGCGTCGACGTTCCAGATGCTGAATTAGGTATTATATTGAGTGGCACAGGGAGCAGTAGAGAATTTATTCAAAGACTAGGGAGAATACTTAGACCCAAATCAGACTCTACACGAAAAGCAAAATTAATTGAAGTTATTTCAGCAGGTACTCGGGAGAAGAGCATAAGTAGCAAAAGGAAAAGAGCATCCTTCAAAAACGAAAAGGTATCAATCTAATCATTTGTTCGCCTCATTAGTTTTCAGATGACCGGTTGGCTATCTTCAGCACTTCAGGCTTATCCAAATTAACTGGTTTATCCCATTTCATTCGCATTCATTGCACTTGTTTAGGATCCCGGTGATGATGATTTGTTGTTATCCCTCTGAACCGGTTACTTCCAATTGCTAACAATGCCCCGCCGCCTGTCTCATTTAGACTTTGAGCACTTGACTTTACAGTAAATAATAAGATCAACATTCCTAGCAGTTTATGCCAATCAGTAGTCAGATTACACTCCCTAGAAGATAGGCACGGATATTCAGTTTAAATCGTTTAGTTCCAAAGTACTTGCTAATCCATTCTAAATTCAGTGAATGATGGATAATATACTAGTACAAGAAGGTCTTTTTTTAATATATTCCAGCATTCTTCCAATAATGAATTCTTGCGATTCTGTTGGTTAATAGCCATATAGGTATCAGGACATCTTTGTACTTTTCAAAACAATCTCCAATATTTTGTGATTTTTAACGTTGTGGAGCTTTATAAGAACAGATAGCACCTTGGAAACTTATAATGTATCTGCTTTAGATAGATATTTGTAAAAATTATCCTATCATCCTGTCTAAACAGCTGCTTGCCGTTTAAACCTACTGTTCCAAATAGACGCATATGTTTGTGTGAACATGTAATCTTAATTATTGGTCTGGTAGCTTTGTATATCCATACTTTTCTAACAAATGAATCATAGAAAAAGAATGATTCATCTACAGTGTAAATCCAATTTTTTTTCTTTACATTCTATTATAGTCTCCAGCATTTCCTTGGCTCTTTTTTGAAATTATCTTTCTCTTTCACCGAAGCAGTGTTTACATGTACCTTTCTTGGTACTTAGTTTGAAGCCCCCTTGTGAAGAATCTTGTATACATGAATGTAATGATATGTTTTCCCACTCTGAATATTATGTCACTTACCTGTTTTGTAGTCCAGTCTTGCTTGCTTTCTTTCAGATTTTTTCTAATCCTAAGAGATATTTCATTAGAAAGCTCTGATGGCCTACTTGCTACTCTTTAGTCTATCTTTCAATCCATCCACTGCTTCGTTAGTCTTCTCAGCCGGTCTGATGCCCAGGTTCTACCCCTATGGAGTCTTTAGCAATACGAGGACGAACCATTCCATCATTTTTAACCTTCAATACAATAAGCAACTTTCTGTTATCTTGACTTCGAATTCATTTCTGTACACACTTTCCAACTTAGCCTTGGCTTGTTGAGAAGGGCTGGCCATGAAACAATATTACATGATAGTCTAATCACAAGGATCAGTGAGTTCTTGTTTTTAGCCATCGTTCACATCTTAGTGATGAATAGAGGAGAGATAAAATTAAATGACGTAAACCATGAGGGGAACTTTGTTAACTCACAACGTTAATCAATTGCTTAATATGATAGAAAGATATAATTTATTATGATGGCTGTGTTGGATTCGATATTGTGTGCGAATATTCGTCCTTATGTGCTTATACATCGTCAAAAAACGACTATAGGTATATATAATTCAAATTATCGAACATGGGATAGATGTTTGGAGATGAGCTGACATCCGACCAAGGCAAACTGCACTATTATATAACAAATATAAGGATTTAATATATTTCAACAAGAATATTATCATAGCTGGTGTATGCTCCTTCTTTACAGCTGCATTTGTAACCCAGCTGTACTATACCTATTTTAATCAAAGTCATGTGGCTAATTCTATAGTTGCACTAGCAATAGAGTATAGCGTTTATTTTCCGCTGTTTGGTGCCCTTTACTATTTTGATAATCGTAATAGGTACATTGATTCATTGACTGGAATGAAGAATTTCGATATAATTAAAAGCGATGTTAGGAAGCTATTTACTGCCTTTTCCATCTCCGAAATTGTCTATTCAATATCGAAGGTTTCACTTACTTTCCAATTTCTTCAACTAGGAACACTTCCCTATCAGGCATCGATGTTAGGCTCAATTATTGCATCAACGTTATCAATAGTACTGATCAATATAGTAATCATTAGAGTAGTAAAGCTATTTAGAACGAAGTCATGAAACACTTGCACAATAAAGCGGATCCATTGCCATCATCTTTGGTTGTAGTTTAAGCACTAATTACACTTGGTTATAGGTTTTCAACATTAGGTTTTCATTAGTTTGTCTTCAATCGATCTTATTCTCCAAGGTATATCTTTTACACCCTTGCGTTTATTCACAAGCCTGGCAGTCACAAATAAAAGATCAGATAGCCTGTTGAGATATGCCAAGATTATAGGATTGATCTTTTGATTTTTTGCCAGCAATGTTACTTGGGTCTCTATCCTTCTTGCGACCGTTCTTGTTAGATGCATCTGGGCGGCTTCGGTCGATCCACCTGGAAGGATAAAGAAAGTGATAGGATCGAGTTCTGTTTCGAATTTATCTATAGATTCCTCTAACTTTTCTACCATATTTTTCTGCAATCTCTGAGCGTTTTGTTGATGTTGATTTTCCTCGTGGTATCTTGGATCTGCTAGGTCCGAACCGATCACAAACAAGTCACTTTGGATGCCTGTCAGAATTTCAATCACATCCGAAAAGAGTTGACCATTTTTAGAGCTTAGTAGCGATATTATCACCCCCATACTGGAGTTTAATTCGTCAACTGAACCGTATGCAACTATTCTGGGATCACCTTTTGAAATACGTCTTCCTCCAATAAGACCAGTTTCGCCCCGGTCGCCAGTTTTCGTATAAATTTTCATATATTATATATCGCAGTCACACATAATTTAAAATATCTATTTACCTACTTCTTGAATTTTAATGACTTTAACTACATTATCTTATTTTTTTGAAATTCTCAAGTTAAATGAAATTTACATTATAAACAATGAATCTAATATGAGTGAGTCTGTGATTTATGCTCACGCAGATATTTTTTCTTCTTGAACCGCTCATGACACTTTTCGCACTTAAAGGGCTTCTCGAACTCTAGTAAAAAGCGTTTTCTTTTTTCCTGCGGAGTCTCAAAGTTTTCAGATTTTGTATCAGCCGTGTTCATCATACTTAATTATGGTAAGGAAATATTTTTGGTTTATTTACTTTGAGTAGGATATTTACTTTAGAATCATAAAAACACTATTAATAAATGTGCTACTAATAGGTCAACAGAGTTGTTGGGCTAGTCTTATCGAAGTCTCCACCTACCGTCCTAGTTTCTAATCTTTACAATATTTGTATTTATCATTTTTGAGATATATTTTAATCCTTTTCTCCTATTCTTGTAAATTGTGCGGAATGAACCCTTGTTGAAGAGTTACTAAATCACATAAAGAACAAATTTGCCCACTGAATAGAAAAACACTAAAATAACAAATGCCTGCAGTTTCTTCTATAAATGCCTACTGCATATATATTAGTAAATTGTACTCTTGGTTCTGAAGAAAAAATCATATCCGAAATCTCGAAGCTACCAGATATTAAAGAAGTGAGAGGGACATATGGTGTTCACGATGTCTTCGTAAAGGTAAAATCTGATAATACTGAAGCAATGAACCACACTATAACGAATAAGATAAGGAAAATTCCTGGGATCACATCAACCGTAACTTTGGTAGTGATCGATGAGCAAGGCGGCAAGGAGAACGTTTAACTTATTTTGCAAGTTGTTTCTTCTTATCTTCTTCCCTTATCCTCTTTATCTCATATACAATTAACGCTGTTGTGGATAGAATAATTGTCCAGCCTATCGATCCAAAAATAATGTACGCATAGTAAATAGGAGTCAGGAGCGAAAGGCCTGCAATTATGGCCCCTATCCACCAAACTATGATCAACAACTGAAGACCGATTCTCGCCGTATTTTCTCCCTAGCCTCTCATATCCTCATCGAAGCCTTTAATGTATCTTAAGATTCTTCCACATTTGGAACATTTTCTATACTCGTTAAAGTCGAAATCATTGTAAGTTCTAAATGAGAAAGTGTCCTCATGAGTACAGAACACTCTTCGGAGTGCCTTTATAATCATCCAGTGGATCTAAATTCAGGATTGGGGATTCTTTATTCTTTATCCCTTATTGTCTCTCAAGGAAATTTTTGGTAGGTATGCCGTCGGTGAGATTTGAGCTCACGACAGCTCGGTCTTCAGCTTCACCCCTTTGCCTTGCTTCCGGTCGAGTGCTCTCCCAGGCTGAGCTACGACGGCATATCATTAACCGTAAGTAAACAAATCCTATATAATTGATACTTGGCTTCGCTACTTAGATTTCGTTTATTCAGCCAGGTTCATATACTCATACCAAACAACATATGTTTTCTAGTTGAATTATCAATTGACTATATAACTTTTATATTAAACGCCATTTCTAGGTTAGAATAATTGCACCAACAATGTCACATTAACATTAACAAGTATAAAGTTAATGTTAAACTTAAAGCCTTATAAATTAACCATTAACTATGTACTGTTTTAATAACTCCTTTTTCGATGTCAGTTATTGTCAAAAACCAAGAGGTCTCACCACACAAAAAAACGGATAAGTAGACAAACAAATATGTGTCCATTTTTACAGCACATATTAAATCTAAAGCGAATAAACAGGGCGGGATGGATTTCTAAGGCGAAAATTAATGAACCAGAATCAGTAGCTGATCATTCATTTTCGGTTTGTGCTATAAGCATGGCATTATCTGACATGTTGGGATTAGATACAGAGAGAGTACTAAAAATGGCAATCCTTCATGATCTCCCAGAATCAATAACTGGAGACTTGTTGCCGGGCGAGGTTACAATTAAACAGAAACGCTTGAGTGAGAATAGAGCGATCTCGGCTATTCTGAATTCAATTAATCCCCAAACTCGCTCGGAATACAAGCAATTATGGAAAGAATATGTCTCTGACAATACAGAGATCTCAACACTAGTACATACTGTAGATAAGCTCGATATGGCCCTGCAAGCAAAACAATATATCATGGAAGGATATCCTGCTCATTTATTAGCTGAATTTTCAGAGATTCCCAAAAAATACTTGCAAACATCAAATTACCATATCATATCGCAGATGCATAACGTTTTAAAGCAGACTAAGGGGGGAGAATAATAGACGTATGCAATATTTTGTTGCTCTAAAGATAGGGGAGAAACGTGTAAAATTAGCTCAGGATCTGTTAACCAGATATACAGGTCAAGCGATGCCTGCATTAGCTCTGAAGGATATTAAGGACAACACATGGGAACCAGTGGGAGAAGAGAACCTATATGCGGTAGTTAAAGATATAGGGGGTTACATGATTGTAATTTGCGATAAGAATGGGATTGCTAAATCCATTGCCCAGTGGTTCACAGAAGATAAGAAGAATAAAATCGTGACAAAGATCGCTTCTGAAGAAAATATAGTTGAATACACTGGCAAATTGTCTCTTCCAATTTAACTACTGAGCGACTATTCATCGTGTATCCAATTAGCTCCTTTAACATGCAATAACCTTAAAGTAAT
The DNA here is from genome assembly GCA_025935105.1 of Nitrososphaeraceae archaeon. Classification (GTDB taxonomy): domain Archaea; phylum Thermoproteota; class Nitrososphaeria; order Nitrososphaerales; family Nitrososphaeraceae; genus Nitrosopolaris. Next base: position 1,442 of record JAICVW010000056.1, on the reverse strand, counting down.
GTGATGTGATAACGAAGTAGACAATTGCCCATTGTTCTTAATATGTATTTATTTTGATCCGAACAAAGGCATTAACTTTAAAATATCTTCACTACATGATCCTTATCTAAAGCCAGATACTCATGAAAAATCCCTTCAAAAAATCTAACAAGTCTGATACTGGGCCAAATACGTATCCCGGTTCTGGACAGGGTTCGTCAATCAACAAACTATTAATTTTGGCAGGAATAGTTATCATTGTTATAATAATTATTGTGTTTGAGTCTGTTGTTGTAATACAAGCTGGATATAGAGGAGTTGTTCTTTACGTTGGAGCAGTAGAAAACCGTGTGTTGGGAGAGGGTTTGCATTTCATAATTCCCTTCGCCGAACAAGTCGTTCAAATGGAGGTACGTACTCTCAAATATCAAGCTGATGCCACTGCAGCTTCAAATGATTTACAAGAAGTTCAAACTACCATTGCATTGAATTATCATTTAAGTCCAAGCCAAGCTAATATAATATATCAACAGTTAGGGGCCGATTATGCAGATAGAATAATTGCACCAACAATACAAGAATCTGTGAAGGCTAGTGTAGCAAAGTTCAATGCTGAAGAACTCATAACAAAAAGAGCTACAGCAAAGGATGTAATAGCAAGGTCTATTTCTAATACGCTTTCAGCAAGGAATATAATTGTCGAAACTGTTTTTATAACTGACTTCGAATTCTCACAAGCATTTGCAAATCAAGTGGAGTCAAAAGTGGTGGCATTCCAAAAGTATTTGACCGAGCAAAACAATCTTAGAGCTATCCAGGTGGTTGCCAATCAAACGGTGGTCCAGGCAAATGCAACGGCTAGAGCAAACGTAGCCAAGGCGAGTGGTGAATCACAGGCTATCAAAATTATCAATTTACAATTAAAGCAGAGTCCAGAATACCTACAATGGCTTTCTATAAACAGATGGAATGGACAACTTCCGTATGCTCTGGGGGGCACTGGAGGGGGTCTACCATTCTTCCAATTACCTTTGACGAACCAATCTCGAACACATAACCAAACGCAATAAGTAAGGCACGTATCTAGACCTTATGGCAGTATGTCAACCCTCTTTCCGTTAATATAACACGCGATAAGCTGCTAAATGAGTTTACCACTCCCAGTTAATTAGCAAAATATACAATGAAGATTAACAGGTTTAGCTCTATAAAAGTGACTGTGATAGAGATATTTGTGATATTTACGAACAATCACGTTGGCAGGTATTCTGGGTAAGAAAATTATTTCCTCCAGGCCCAGGTTTAGCTGATAAATCAAAAGAGGTAGAGCCGGATAGAGAGACTAATGTCTAACAGCTGTATACCCTATATCTGAGTATTTCCAAAGTGATTATTTGTTTTGCCTGGGTCAATCCATAGACTCATTGCTTGTGGACCCATCAATTTTATGGAAATTGGAACAT
>JAICVW010000511.1 GCA_025935105.1 Nitrososphaeraceae archaeon | reverse complement strand
TGCGGCACAAGCATCAGAGTGCTACGATAGCAAGCTGGGGAATCCACTTACAAAGATTTTTTGCAAAGAGGCATTCGATATTCTAGAGAATGCGATAATTAATGATAGGTACGAATTACCCCCTTATGGATCCATGTTGTCTGGTATAGGCTTAGGAAACTCATCAACCACTCTAGGTCACGCATTATCATATGTATTTACGGGTGAAGGAGTATCCATGGATATTCCCTGTCCTCGTGTACCACAGTAGCACACAGGTTTAACAAGTCGATATATTATGAGCGATTTAAGAGAATATGTCAAAAATTGAAGTTTGAACCATTAGAACTCAAGCAACCAATTGATCAGGCAGCAGATTTTATAATGCGTGCTCGAGGACATCTTGACAGCAATCCTATTACTGTTACAAAACAGGATGTTATTAAGTGCATAGATGAGATTGTAAATCGAAATCCTTTGGCCTGATATCTCTGAATTAGTTATAGCAATCCCATAATTGATTTTAAAAAATAATTTTCTACTCCATTTTTAGAATCAATAAACCTATTTTTAGCCAACAATATTAGCGCCGAAATATAGAGAGAGCAAATCTTTTGACGAAGGAACAAAAGAACAAGTGCTCTTAGAACAAAAGCATCGTTGCGCCTCGTGTAAATGTCGTACAGTATGATCATAAGAACGGAAACAGGTCTGATAATTCAGTCAAAAATTGTCAGGCCCTTTGCCCCAATTGTCATGCGCGCAAGACTGTGATACGCAAAGATGGCCGAAGATGAAGTGTTAAAGATTCAGGCAAACGCCGTGAATTGCTTAACCATCGGCTGAACAATTCTTGGACGAGTATAGATCCCTTACTTTTCCTTCCAGTCCAGGAGGCTGTTCAGTTTGAAGACAGGATTGGATGTTTATAGTCCAGCCCAATACAATGGCTTGAACGCATCATGAGATTGGATTATTATCTATACACTGCTTGGATCCAAGTACTTATCGCCCAAACACATTCTGGCTCCCTGCCTGTACAATTCTGACTCCATAAAAGCCGTTGATCCGACGTCTCAAAAAGGCGCTTCCCAATCGATTTGCTCAGCGAAATGATGATTACGAATTTATCATAATGGACTTTTTTTCAGTCAGGCAATGACGAGACTTAATCTATTGCATATACACCTCATCATCTATGGAAATAATCGAAACTGTTTCGTGGGTCGCATTGGGCTTTGTACCTACATTGCTGTTACTTGAAACATGTTATAGACTAAGAATAGGGAGAAAGAAACCAGCACTTGAGGTAGAAAAAGTACCGCCGTTACCAACCTGATATAGATAACATTAGGTCGTCGCATAAGGTCAAGGGCATGTGAAATCCACTGCCCGCGATCATTTTTTGTTCATCTATCGAAGTGATATCATATTGGCCCGGTCAGTCTGACGATTATCCAGCCGCGATACTTCATTATGCTTATTCTCGTCAAAGATAAATCACATGCGTCTGTCCAAGTTGTTTTTTTATCGAATGTATCATTTCTATATGTTTGCGCGCAGGTTCTGTATTGTTTGTCTTTGTAGCCTGTACGTCAGAGCCATTTACAATTCTGTTTATAGAGTGTTATGATACAGCTTTGAAGATAAATCCAAAGGATGCTAATGCATGGTAGAGAAAAGGCGTGCTTAGCGTAAGATCGCTATTTTCATAAAGAATAGCAAGATTGGTAAAACCACGTCATCGGACGCTTTGGTGAGAGAATCAGGAAATATTTGTCTTATACTTTTTGTCCATTGCTCAACAACATCGTTTGGACAGACTATCAATGTCATTTTGCTATTTACGATACGACTTGCTAGTACTGCAGAAAGGGTCTTACCTGTGCCTGTTCCTGAGAAATTACTAAAGTGTTGATTGATTTTCACCTTGTAGGCGACAAACAATTGCATCAGTGTTGGCGAGAACGGAAATGAATATCCTTCTGGCAATGCCATATCTTTAGTGGCCACATAATCTGACAGAAAGGTCTCTACAACTGTATCATGGTACTTGTTGCCATTTTTTCCTTCACGCCTTATCTTGTCCACTGTACCTCTTTCATCTCTAAATGCACACTTCCAAAATTCATCGATGGAATGATATAGATAAAACTGCATTGCTTCTTGATCTACATTAATTGATTCCAGTATGTTGGTATTTTCGAGAATTTGCTCCACACTTTCAGGTTCTCCATAATCTAAAGGGTTTAACCTATCAGAAAGTTTAATGAGCTCATTTGAGGTAGCAGTTTCAATTTCTTCGGTAGGCTCAACGTTCTGTTTAATAAGAGCAGATAAATCAGGTGGGGTTTCTGAATCAGAGTTTGCATAATCTTCTATTATTCTACGGCCATCATCTGTACGAGCTGCTCGGATTATATCCCTAAAAAACTGTGCATGGCGATTACCGGTAAGGCTAAGCACTCCTTTACGAAGCAGAAAGGAATAGAGAACCGCTTCATTCCATTGATATATTACGTTACTTGCAATCAAGGCACGTAATAATTCCTTGATTTTCTTTATGTTCCACTCTCCTTCATAGCCAAGCCAATCAGCCCACCATTTCCATTCAGATTTGTATACTCTGTCAGGTTTCGTTGGCACATCATCAGGTTTTTTGCCTGATAAGCAATAGTTAAGCCACTCTTCTTTGCTTTTCAATCCAAGTGCATGAACAAATAATTTTGCTTCACCGAAAGAGCGATACTTTCTATTTTTTGGGGATTTTTCCTGACAGTATACATAGCTCTGCGAATTTCCTAAATACTTCTTGTACTTGAGGGCCTACAGCTTTGATTAGCGCATATAGTATTTCTGAAACTTCTGGTGCTGTATTCTTTTTGAGACCTGAAAGCATATCTGCTCATTCTTTTTTAGAGATTTTTTCACTGAGCTAATTATACTATTCTGTTTGGATTTCTTCCTTTGGCTCATATATTTTACCCCAACTATTTTCTAATTCTGATTTTTGAAAATGCTCTTTGGTTTTGCTAATTACTAATGCTAGATCTGTAATTAGCTCACTTAAAAGCTCTTTTGTTTCAAGTAACTTATCAATCTTGATTTTGCAAAATGGACAGTCTAGCAAACTATTTAGCATT
>JAICVW010000018.1 GCA_025935105.1 Nitrososphaeraceae archaeon | reverse complement strand
GCAAAAGAAAAATCTAAATTCTCCAGAAGAAACACGATCATTTGAAAAAGGAAAGCTGCAACTTGCGAATCTTGGTGATGTGACTATTGGACGAGCGACACTTGAACCAGGGTGGAATTGGGAAAAATGTGTCAAGCCCCTAGTGAAAACCGATAGTTGCCAAGCACCGCATACTCAGTACATGGTTTCAGGACGAATGAAAGTTGTAATGGATGATGGCACAGAAGAGGAATTTAGTGCTGGTGATGCCCTAGTCATTCCACCTGGACATAATGCATGGGTGGTTGGAAATGAGCCAGTCATTGCGGTCGACTTTACAGGATTTAAGGATTATGCGACAGCAACTAACTAATAATTCGTTTTTCTATGAAAAGTAATACGCAATTCATCTTGGATCAAAGCCATCCAAATTTTATTTTGGACCTACATAACATTCCACCTACATAACATCCTAGAATTTCATGAATAACTACAGTAATTTAGCTGATGTCTTCTTTCAATTTCCTGCAATCTTGTTGATAAGGCCACAAGTTGATCTGATAGTTGTGAAATAGCATCATCTTTTAGTTTGTCACGATTTCTTAGGGATTGATTTATTTCCTCTAGTTCTTCTACCTTGCTTTGTATATCTGCACCTTGTCTTTCTAATTGGGGTATGTTTAGGAATGTCAGGTATGGTTCAACCTTGCGAAATATCTCTGCCTTCTCTGAGTCTTTTTTTGTCCAGTATGTTGAACCAGAATGACCTATGAACCATTCAGAAAAGTCAGCATATCCCAAGTCTGATATCGTAGTTTTCACAAATCGTCTAAAAGAATGAAATGTTATCTTCCGACGTCTTTGATTATCATCTTCCCAATTGCCTTTGCCTGAACGATCCAACGTCTTAGAAAATGATCTACTCAGATCATAATAGATGTTAATCGGATTTGGTGCGTCTTGATAAATCGCAAAAATAAGATCGGTATCTTTTTTATTTGGAGTTCGCAGTTCTGTTACACTTTTTCCCGTTAGTTTGTCTTGATGACATATCTTTCTGGTCCGATATTTATAATCTAGCCATGATTTTAATTGTTGGGTTACTTCTTGTGTCAGAAACACGATCCTATCTGCTTTAGTCTTTGTGTATTCCCCTCTTACAAAAAGCACCGGAGGATTCGAATCAAAGTCTATGTCTTTAGTGCGAGTAGATAATGCTTCTACAGCACGCATACCGGTTGCTGCTAGTAACATTACATAAGTCCTTAGACGGATATTGTCACATACATTCAGTATTTCAATAATATCTTCTTTTGATAGCGCTTCTTTCTTTTTTTTGACTACTTTCGGAAGTTTTACCTTTAACTTGAATCTCCTTGGACTTATATCAATGTCACAATATTCAAAAAAGTTCTTGACCGTCATAATACGCAGCTTTAATGTCCTCGCGGAAACATTTCGATTTTTAAGATATGCAGCGTAATCATTGAGAATACTATATGGATCCTGGCTTCCATTCTTTATCATAGCAAGAAGGCTATCGACATCTAAGTCGTTAGCATATTTATTGACTATAAAGGTCATAAAATCATTTAATCTAAAATAGTATTCATTTGCTGTTGATCTACTCATGATACTAACATTATCGAGATACATGATAACTGATTTTGAAGTTGAAGGTTTACCAATGAACTTTTTTGTTACAACCTTAGTAGCGCTGGGCATATAATGTTGTAATAAAGGCGCCGAATAATAAACATTTTGTATTTATTGTATACTATAATCAACCAATTGAAGTATCTATATCCTATTTTTAGCAAGTTTGGATAGTGATGATCAGTCATAAATACAATACTAATTTAATGATTTTAACACCCAGGTTATATAATAAAAGACAGACAGACAATTCAAAGCGTGAAGTAGATTGAAAAAGGTCTTGATTAGTCCTTAGTTGGCATAGAAGTCAAATCGATAATCAATTTATATCAACGATAAAAAAAATTAGAACATACACATGCCAAACTTTGCATTTAATCAAAGGATAATTTTTTTCACCAGCCCTATAGGACTAGGCCATGCCTCAAGAGACATCGCAATCGCAGAAAAGCTAAAACAATGCCTTGATGGTGAGATCCTATTTGTTAGCGGTGGTTCAGCACATGAACTGATTTCAAGAGCTAAATTTTCTGGATTTGACTTGTACAAGCCACCACCATTTTCAGTAAAGTCTGGCACTTTACATAATTCATTTATCTGGCTAATGAAGTATATGATCTATTACCACAAGTCCAAAAAAATCGCTAAAGAAGTATTAAGTAAACATCTACATGCAAATTCAATCATTGTTAGTGATGAAGATTTTGCTTCTCTAGCTGTTAACAACAATATGACACCGCTTAAGAAAGTACTCATTTACGATATTTTAGAACATAGTGCCAGCGCTTACCATACTATTTCAAACAAGAATAACTTAGGGGAGACACACTTTACAAGCGGATTCATACACCGCTTTGAGAAGAAAATGAATGAACGGATTCGCCATTTGATAAACAAATGCGACAAGGTAATTATTCCTGATTTTGGCGAGAACAAGGATAATTTAGAGTATGTTGGCCCGATAGTGAGAGAAATCAAAGCCAACAGAACAACCATACGCAATAACCTAGGTTTAACTAGGAAAACAATAGTATTATGCGCTGGAGGAACTGATGCAGGAACGTATCTAATTCAACGTTCCCTCAAAGCTTATGAGAAATTAAGAACCAGATTTGATCTAGAACTCATTATTATCTCTGGACCCAAAATAAGATTAACTGACTCTAGCGATTTTCGGAACCTAGGATTTATTGATAACCTACACGAATATATCTATGCATCTGATCTTGTGGTTTCCTTGGCAGGACGGTCGACAATTGACGAATCAATCGTTTACGGAACACCTGGAATTTTCATTCCAATAAAAGATCATTTTGAACAAGAGCAAAATGCAATCAGAATGGGCTACAGATTTGAGGACATATTTAAACTCGAAACGCTAATGGAAGAAAAATTAGGATCGATTCACAAAGGATTACTTCAAAAGTCGAACGGTGCAGAGATTACTGCAAAGATAATCTCTGGATTATTATAACCCATGGAAAGTATTATTGAACAATAATCGAATGATAAATAAGTATCGTACTCAACTTTCATAAGGTCAGGTATGAATGCGTTACCAACCTGGGAAGACAAAGTGCTGTTGTTTAGTAAAAACTTAAACCAAAATAAATATTGCGATAACCTTGGTTAGGCGCTAAAAGAAACATGTCCGATGAAGAGTTCTATAAAATCATGAAACAAAATTTTAAGTAGAGATTTAATTATATTTCTTGTAATTTTCCAAACTGACCTGGTACAGACACTGGATAGGGACCCGAGTCAAAAGCACATACACAGCCAGATAACTTGCTATCGTCTCATATCATCTCATAGGACTTTCTATCAAAAATAAGGCTAATTCCACGTCTATTGTCGAATTCCATATTTGATACCTCATCAATACCCATTGGAATTTGCGAGATATCCATACTACACATTGGACATTTCATTATGAGGCCTTTATGATTAAAACACGTGCAGGACCACAGACAATTATCACATAGTTCAAGTATAATATCAGGAAATCTCTCCCCAGTAATCTTCTGTTGCTGAGTATTCATATCATCATAAGGCTTAATTAGGCTTTCATGTGAATTATCATATTTCCTCTCTTCAAAAGATCCTTTTAATACGAACTCCATATTAGGTCTTCATGCACAGCTTACTATAAAAAAGATCAATTCTGCCAATAGTCATGAGTCCAGTAAAGATATTCAACGAATTAAGAGAAATGACCTGCACTGGAACATATGCCTATGTAGATGTTCGAATGATACGACGTAATCCCCCCGCTCTCTTAGGCAGCTCCTCTATTTTTAGGAATCAAATTCTCCTTTTCACTTTAGTTGGCCTGTAGAAATCTGTGTGAAGGGTTAGATACTAAAGCTACATCTGGTGGGATTAACTATAAGGTGGAAAAAAATACTGCAGGAGATGTGAAATATTCTTATTTAATTTTGGAAATTTTTGCCCTTGCTGTGGGATGGCATTAAGAAAGTCACCAACTGGAACAGAACAAAGAGAGAAGATAAGAATGCGCAAATTATTGTTACCTGCAGATTAAAGTAAGCAGATGGAATTAGCAATCATGATTCAGCACGCATATGATCTTTTAGCCTAATCCTTTAGTTTATCTTTTAGTTTATGTCCATAAATAATATATGATGTTATTAGTACAGGAATATGCACGAAACGACGTTTCAATCCGAACGTCTCTTACTCAGAATCGGATCAATTACCTTTCTTACTGGTCTTGCTATTTTTACCATATCTACAGCGTTTCATGCTTCTAGAGAAGATCCAACCAACCACCTACGAGTATTTGCAGAATATGCCAATAGCCCTCCATGGATAGCTGCTCATATAGGCCAGTTTGTAGGAGAAATTATGATTTTCGCTGGAGGATTTGTAGCTCTATTCCGATTGCTCGTACAGTCCGATTCTATGACAGTTTCTGTACTTGCTTGGATTGGATTTACTACAGCAATTATAGCGGCAAGTACGCTTTCTATTCTCCAGGCTGTAGATGGGATAGCACTTAAGCGTGCAGTAGACTCTTGGGCCACTGCACCTGCTGGAGAGAAAATGGCAGCATTTAGAGTTGCAGAAGGAATTAGATGGACTGAAGTTGGGATTAACAGTATATATCGCATTCTCCAAGGTACAGTGACAATAGTCTTGGTGTTGCAATTACAATTAGTCCTGTAGTCGGAAGATGGATTGGTGCAATAGGGATAATTGCAGGGGCGGTTACGATTGCTGCTGGTGTAGAGGTTGCTTATGTAGGCTTTGCGTCCTACGGTAGTATTGGGTTTGGTGCAAATTGGTACAGCAACATTTGGGTAGGTATTCTAGGTGCTTTTATGTGGCGAAAAGCCGTGTCAAAGACAATAACTGTATAGCCTAATTATAGCATGAGATTAAGATATTAAAAGATGGATTATTCTAAACAATGCTTGATTAAGGCCTGTGTAAATCGAACAAGTGGGGTAATTCCATATGAAAGGGCAAAAGTTGAGATCAAATAAGGAATTTTCCTTGGATCCTGATCTACTTGTTGATTCGGTACAAGAATTGGTTCAAAATCTTACAGGGCGATCAATCAGGATTAACAAAAGAAAAGCCAGAAAATCGATAATTCGAAAGCTCAATAGTATAAGGTCGTTATTTCAGGAATTGAAACTCGTAGAACTGTGGAGGTTAAGCGAAGATGAACGAAGAAGACGCATGGAAAACTTTACGACAACTTATCTTAGGATCATATTTGATCTCCCAAATGAACAAGATCCTCTTGAACTTCTAACTTCCAGCCTTACTAGTTTTTTTGAAGCAGATAAAAATCACGCATTTCTTAAGAATACAAAATATACTGAATACAAAACCTGTCTTTTCATGATAGTGGATAACATCTATTCAGATATCACTAAGTTTGATTCCATAAAGACGTTATTGCAGAGTGGGTCAGCCGAAGAAATTTTCAAGACCTCTCAACTTGCTCTCAAGCTTTCACTTGTGGCTAATTTCATCCAAAAGGATCGTAAACGATTTGCTGAGGCTAACATTAGCAAGTATATTTCTGCTTACGGCGATATGGGCGCTTATATGGAAAAAATGGTCAGGATTCTAATTTCGATACAATATATCCTAAAAGGCGAGGATGCTAAACTGCTCGAGATTAAAAAGTACAATACAAGCAATAACGTAGAGAAACTAAGAGCAAATTCGTTATTTAGAAAGTTGTTATCCCCATTTAATGTTGGAGTCTGGAATGCAACCAAACATTCTGGGGTGTTTATCATGCCAAGCTACAGGAAAATAAAGTTTACAGATAATAAAAAATCAGTCACATGGAAATATGAAACATTGAAGCAGCAAACATTCGAGCTTTATGCTGCGATATATGTTCTATCACATCTTGGGGACGCTCTAAATCTATACTGGCTACAAAGACATCGGAGTAATTGGAGCGTTGATCGTTTGGTCAATCCTCGTGACGAACACCCTGATTAATCTTGTGAAGCCACCTAATCACCCAACAAGATATTGCAAGCAGTCTGGCGACCAAAGGTGATCGACCTATTGTAGGATGTGTATCAAAAATAAAAGCAGAAAAACTATTTCCGGAGAGGATATAGTTTTGTTTCTGATTCGTTTGTCTTCTGTTGTCTAGTTCTTTTATAACTTCCGTGCGCATATTAAAGGAGGCTGCGCATCATTACGCATATATGATCTCTTCGGTTTTGTATGTTATATACAAATAGACTATCAGTTACTTTATTCATTCTCCAAATATTTTCAACGTACTCTCTCCCTGAGTAGTGAGAATAACATTACTGTGCTTTCCTTTATACTCTACTTCTACTAGTGGATTATCTGAGCCTGCTATACTTATTGAATTAAGTAATCCCTTTAGCCTGCTATGTTTGGCTCCTATTGAAGCGTTATTATCAATTATACCTGTTTCTTCCAAGCACTAGCATTCCATACAGCACATTTCCGGGGATCCTGCACAAAATCCCTACGAAAAAAGCCATTATGTGTTTTAGAAGTAGAAGAATAATTTATAGTATTAATGTATCTCTTATCTGAGGTATGTGATGTATATGAGGTGGTGCTTTGCACCCTGTCTGGATTTCTATTATCATCCTTGCCTACCTTTTCTTCTAATTTCACATCAGCAGGCGTTTGTTTGGCATCATATACCCCAGATACCTCAGATAGATGGTTGATTTCTATAGAATCTTCTACCTCACCTTCATACTCTGGTTCACCAACTAGTAGAAAACCAAACGAAAAACTAAGAATGAACCAAGGATCCGATAATCAAGGTTTCCAGCATTATGTGAGTACTTTGCTACTTAGACTGTGTTGTGTGAGTACTTAGACAGCAGTAATTAAGATATCGAGTCATTTAGTTTCTCCCATAACCAAAACAAAAGTATCTTATCAATATCATATTGAGAATAAGTGATTAGTAGTGATACTATTTTAATAAAAAGTAGATATAAGCTACGTCTATTTTCACGAATTTTTCAAAAGGTTTAACTTCTTTGAAATGTCATTACCGTTGCTGATTTCTTATTGACCTATGATTTGCTGATTTTTCTGAATGGTTCGTAGGACATTCCGGTTCTATATATTGGACAAAGATTCAGAAAAAGCAAATATTTCGCAAGATTGAACCCTACCTGGCATTTCTAAATATACCTCAGTTAGAAAGATAAGATGCAGTTATACAAAGTAAGGTAGAAGAATTAGAACTGTTGAATCAGTCATTGAGAAGTCGTGACAAGCTAAAGGATGATGCTATATCACAATTATCAGACCAACTTTTCGAATTATCAACAAGGCTGCAGGAATTTGAAAGAAGACAGCAGCTAGCATAATCCACACTACCGGTCCCAGACAAGTATTGGAATTTCATACAGAGCACTATTTTAGTTAATACGAAATATTATCATCAATACTAGAACAAGCCGAATTATAAGGTATTTTTACACTATGTATTAATAGTAAAAGCTATAAGTAAACCATCCATTTATTATTGTGAATGAACAACACTAACAGTAAAAAGAGTAGCGCTAGAGATAGGAAAGAGGAAGATGACTTAGTATACGTGAGCTTGAATATGGGAGTGACAAAATCAGAATCGTCTGATATGGAGACAGCGATGAGGTTTTTGGGTATGAGGGATATGGAAGGGTATTGTAAGTATTCTATGCTTAAAATTGCGGAAGCCCATTCTTACTAAATATGAGCCCGCCTCATAGATCCCATTTGAGATTTGAAACCGGAATCAGACAAATATCTTCGAACTGGGCTATCTAAGACCTTGATTCTGGGATGTTGCATTCAAACCATCTTCTGTTATATTCACCAGCCTGTAGTCTGCGCCAGCAGCTTTGATACCTAATATTACGAGACCTACGCCACGTAGTTAGCCAAGATAAGTGTTTACCTCATCGACTGGTAGACCACTTTCCGGGATTATTGCAGTATCAAAAACAGATATGCCAGGATTGCGATTTGATTTCTCTGCTATTATCTCAAGAATCTTCTTCTGTCCTTCACTTAACGACATAGTTTGAATTGAAGATAATATTATTTATACATAAACAGGCAACATTCTTTATCTTGTAAGTTGTATTTGACTTCGATTAAGCAATGCTATAGAGAGCAATATTAATTGAAGCACTACTATAGAACTTTTAACAATCTTAAAAGATAATAATTAGGAGAATGTTCAAGTCAGATGAATAACTATGTGGTGTTTGTAATGGTACCAGACTTGTCAGACGTGCATCGTCTAATGTCGAAATATATGACAGATGCATATGGTGTAAAGATGGTACTGCCACAACATACACAAAACTGCATCTTATTTTAAACCAAATGTTGTCTATTGAACGGTCACGACAGGCTGATATGGTTAAGAGATAAAGCATTAATCCATGTATGCATAGAATTTGCTTATACCCAATATTGTGTATGCATAATAATTAGCTATATCTGAATCGTCCAAATCTCAGTTTAGTTCAGGTATAGGTAGCTACAAAGGCAGGTAGGCTTACAAATTGCAAGCTGGCTGATCACCAGCTTTGATACATGATGGGGTGAAGCCAGTTTGCAGTTCTTTGATGGTTTAAATCCCTTGGTGAAGTAACGATTTTGCTGTCCCAGGTTACTGCATTTCCCTGTGGGCAGCACACATACTATGGGGCTAATCATTCATTTCTCCATATGGTCTAGGTCAGTCCTGCAGTTTCTACCATCTGCAATGTTTTATCTACTATACTGTGCGTAGTTATAATGCCCCCAATGTGGCCCTGTATATGCCACAGAGACTGGTAACTGATTGATTGGTGTGAATAGTCAGTCATGACAACCGGATCAGTCCAGTCTGTAATAATTTTCTTAGGTGTTGTAGATACTGGGGTAGATAATAGTCAAGTAGATAGAAATAAGATAATGATGATATTGATAGTGTAGGCTAGAAGCAGAATATAGCGAATACTGTCAGGGTTTCGTTACATCCCATTTGATGCCTGGCCACTCTAAGAGTAGAAGCTATACACTAACTATTTGAATGGATCAATATGTAGCCGTTTGGTGTCTAGCCTATGATCCAGCGAATGGATAATGTCGGATAGACGCTCTTCTAACCCAACTCCACAGACACCAACGACCACTAGATAATATACAAAAAGATATATCAATAGATCACTTTATTCGAGTACGATATGATCAGCGTATCCAAACGACTATCCGTTCAGTGGATAGATTTAATTCTTAATTCTGACTGAAGCCTGGTTTTTGATACGATTCGCTCTATCTCCTACAGCCTCAGCGCTGACTGCTTTTTAGCAAATTCGTAAATACTGCATCAAATGAAGAGAAGAAGCAGTTCCAAAAAAGGTTAATGAGATAGTCTCGCATATACCTGGCGGTTTCACGGTTGCAGTAGAAGATAGATGAATCCATATTCATACATGACACTTTAATTCGAAGAATGTAGCAGGTACAATAGTAACTGTTACCGGCTCACATCAGAAGACCTGTGTATTTGGTACACTTACTGTGGATGGTAAACAATTTTTCCGTGAATACGATGTCTTCAACCAGCATCATACATTTCTAAAGTACCTAAAGGAATTACAGATGAAATTTAGAAAACTAATACTATTTTTAGACAGAGCAGCTCAACATCACAGTTCAGTAATATCAGAAAGCACCTAAAAGAAAATAAAGATACTATTAAAGTTGAATACTTACCTAAAGGTTCTCCTGATTATAATGCCGTTGAAGAATGCTGGAAACAAGGAAAGAACGATCTCCTTGTATCAAGATATTATTCTAAATTCCATAATTTAAAAAGTCCATAGCCAATTACTATAGGAGAAAGCGTTTCAAATTGGATATAACCAAATATCTATTTAGAGATTGGAGTTAGCGAATTAATGTTAGGTAGTATAGATACCACAAATTACGGTCTTGAATTCCTAACCCTGCAGAATCAGGAAAGTCTGACCGGAAATTTCATGTGTAAGGTAATTTGGGTAGGAGCAATTTAAAGCAAATAAAGTAACTTGTATAACGTTGCACCACCATTCATGCTGGTGTGTATAGTTACGGAATTACCTACAGTTAAAATAGCTAAATCGAATAGACCTTTGACATCTTATAAAGTCCAATTGATATGTTTATTACCCATCTTACACATATATAATATGAATTAAATTTGTTTAAAACTCATAAAGAATCAGAATCAAATAATAATAATAATAAAGATAAAGATAAGAATGGATCTTCTAAATATAAAGATGCGTTTAAGACCGGTTCTTCGATTGCCGGAATTATGACGTCTAAGTGGAACTCACAAGAAAAACCCGGCAAAGTCTATGTTGCCAATAGACGAATTCATCATGGTGGGATTGGGAGTATCCTGAAATTATCAAAATATTTCAAAAAATCTGAACCAACAGTTACCGGAATTGCATCAGGAATAGGAGAAGGGCTTAGAAAAGATGATTATGCCGATAGAAAAGAATGGTTCAAATTTAGGAAAAAGGAAGATGAATCCACTTTATCAACAACATCAATATCAACAACTACAAATTCAAAATCAAAATCAACCCAATCACTAGAGACTTCAAACATACAGAGTCAAGGTGAAGATACCAACGATAATAATAAAGCAGCAAATAATGCCCCCATCTAAAGGGGAAGTGAATCAAACACCTTTTTTTAAGTCTTACCTTCTGACTTCATATTAGTCTGAGGTGGTGGTGCTGAATGAAGATTATAGATCCTATTCATGCTTATTCTCTATTTGCATCTGAGATTTACAATGCTCAATCCGAGGTGCTTATTGCGGTGGACTCGCTTCTAAATTTAGAATATCTTACTGGAACAGAATTAGCTGATAGCCTCAAAAATATAAGCAATCCAGTCAGTGTGATGCTTCTTTACACGGAGGGCAATCACGATGATCAATTGGCTACAACACCGCTAATTTCTAGCATCAAAAACTATGCTCAAATTAAGTGCGTTTCAGGTATATATGGAACAATATTTTTAATTGATAATTCTAAATTGTTAACAATAAATGAAGATGATAATGGACTCAAGACTTTCGAAATATATTCTAATAATGAATCTATTGCAAAAAACATTGGCTCGCTTCTAGATTCTTTATGGAATGAAAGGGAAATGTTGGAATCTATAATTAAAACAAGTGATAAGCTAGCAGACACAAATAAACAACTGATAGAAACAAATGAGCAATTAAGAATTCACGACAAGATGCAAGAAGAATTCATCAAAATAGCTGCTCATGAGTTGCGTAATCCAATAACGCCTATCTTGGGTTATGCAGAAATGCTCGAATTAGAACAAGAGGAACAAGAAGAAGAGGAGAAGGAGCAAGATGTAATAACTGGAGAGATAGAAAAAAATAAAAATAAGAATAAAAATGAAGCTAGAAGAGATAACATACAAGGCATAATTCGTAATGCAGATAGATTGTATCAGATTTCCAGCCTTTTTTTAGATGTAGCTAGAATAGAAGCCAAAACTTTCAAATTGGTTAAAGAACAGCTAAACCTTGCTGATGTGCTTTCAAATGCAATTGATGACCAAATAATAGCGATTTCTCCATCAAAAAGAAATAAAGTAAAATTAAAATACACGCCCGCTAAAGACCACATTCTTGTTGATGCAGATAGAATCAGAATGACACAAGTTATCTTTAATTTATTAAACAACGCTGTCAAATTCACCAATGAAGGGATAATTTCAATTACTTTGGAAAAAGCGAAAAATAAAGCTATAGTTAGGATTCAGGATCCAGGCATAGGAATAGATCCCGAGATCATGCCAAAGTTATTCTCAAAATTTGCTACAAAATCTGATATAGGCGGTACTGGTTTAGGTTTGTATTTAACTAAAAGCATTATTGAAGCGCATGGTGGAACCATCATGGCTGGAAACAATCAAAATCAAGATGATAACCAAGGAGCTACATTTACATTCAGTCTCCCTTTAAGTGGACAACGCTAATTTAATTTAATTTAGTTTAATTTAATTAAAATTGTTTATTTAATCAGCAATGATTCTTATACAAAACTGTAGATCAGAGTGAGGATGTAACATGTAGTATGAGTGTAACCTACAATATCATAGCAATAATAATTGAATTATAGCATTAACCACTCACGATGTGATACATTATTTTTACGCTAGTTATGATGGTAGTAGCCTTTCGTACTCATTCTTTGCCTTAAAAACTCTATCTTCGAAATTTATTGTCATCGCAAACGGGAGTTCAATTCCAATTCTATTGTACAGTACACGAAGTATTCTTCTTTTTACAATTCTTGAGCCTCCATCTATTACTGATTCTAATGCGTCAGAAAGTGCTTTTGGATTATCCTCAGTGTCGGTTAAGCGAATTGAGTACTTTTCCAGAATATACGAACTTATTACTGCCGATACATTCTTTCCTAGAATCGAAAGCCCTTCCTCAACTGCTTGCTTGTAAGCCTCCTTGAATGAATTATTATTAGTCTTGGTCAAGTTTTTCCCTTATCCTTGTCATATTATCTTCCGTATTTTGTCCTACTATACTCAATTTGTTATTGCAATCAGCAGTACTATATTTTGCAAATATCAAAATCCTATCCTTCGCGCCACTCCTGAGAATATGCCTAGGTAGTCTTTATCTATAGGCCCAACTATTCCAGCCCCATTTTTGCTTGAAACTTTAAATTCTAATATGGATTCGTCATGTTCAGAACGTCGCATCTTTAGTATTACTAAAACCCTTTTCATGCGTCCTTGTATTTCGACAAATCTAAGAAGTATTGTATTTTGAAAAAGCGGAGATAAGTTTAACCTTGAAATCTCAAATCCGCTTTTCTGTGTTGTAAAAATAGTAATAATTGCTGTGAGTTGATGTTCCTGTATTAAGCTAACTAAACGTCTTGCTATAGTATGCATTTCATTTCTATATTTATCTTCAAAAGCAGTTAGACTATCTATTACAAGACGTTTTGCATTTGTTTTTTTAATTTCTGCCGCCAAATTTGCTATAAGGTAGTCAGGATTATCATCCTCAACACTGCCCACAAGTATGGATAACCCGTTATTTTCAAGTTCTTCAATGTTATACCCATAACCTTTAGCCATCATTCTTATCGCTTCGACATTCTCTTCTAAGGTGTAGAAAATCCCAGGCTCACCTTTTCTTAATACACCTTCTGCAATATATTGGAAAGCAAAGGTAGACTTTGCAGTACCAGATGGACCGATAATTGCAGTAGTTGTGCCCTTGATAAAACCATTTCCAATCCTTTCGTCAAGGCCAGGAATTCCGCTAGATATACGTTCCTTTGAAGGGGTATAAGTCAATTTTAAGCTTTGTTTAGGATATAATTTCATTCCATTTTTGTTAATTGTACAAACGTGCGGTTCTCTATTGATTAAAGTGCCCCTCATTTTGAAGATTCGTAGAATTACTGGTAAGATGTTATCTTCTTTATGCTCAAGTAGGATAATCCCGTCTACAACCGACTCTTCTATTCCATAACCTATACTTTGTTTGCCGCGTGGAATCTCCATAACTAGTATCGTGGTTATTCCTTCTGACCTTAACATTTTTCCTAAAAGTACATGAATTGCAGTTCTGGCTTCACTTTGATGTTCAAATGCAAGTGATATTGTCGAAAATGAATCAACCACTACCCTTTTTGGATTAAAATTCCTAATAGTAGCTAAAAATTCTTCAAGAGCGTCCTGTATTCCTTCCTTTGTAAAAGAAGCAAAATCCAGAAATGCAAACTGCGTTTGTCTTTCAAATTTATCAAAATCCATTCCAAGTGTTTTGTTGTTAGCATAAAACTGTACTTTAGACTCGTTGAATGAAATGTATAATCCCTTTTCTTCTTTAGATAAACCATCGTAAAGAAAATGCGAACATAATATTGTCTTGCCACTTCCAGAATTACCTACAACCATTAGAGTAGACCCTTTCGGGAATCCGCCTTCGATAAGCGAATCTAGTCCCGGAAGACCTGTTGATATGCGATCTATACTCAATTAATATAGAAGAGTGTTTAGTATGGTATTAAATAAACTTAATTAATAAATAATTGAGAGGATTAGCGATTAGGGGGGAGTGATGGTTGCAATCAACAATCTTCACTACTTTTTGTGATTTGGCGTTCTGTACTTGCTCATCTATTTTGTAAAATTGAAATGCTAATAACTCTTTCTGATCTATAAATCAGTTATGAAAGCACTTGGGATTGTACCTATTACTTCCATGGCGATATTTATAATAATCACTAATATTAGTACAAGACCCCCGGTCCTTCTATTAATGTGATAAAACATGGTCAGCAATTTATCATGGCAGTGCTGACATGATATAAATATATACACAACATGATTGGAGAAACACGTCAATGACTCTTGGTAGAAACAATAAGCAATTACTACTCAAACAATTATTTTGGATAACGATATCTTTCGGTATTAGCCTTACTGTATCCATGCTGCTTCCATTCCTTTTGTCATTAGCAGTGAGCCTTGTAGTGTTCATTGTACTTAATATGTGTATAACAAGATTTATCTTAAGAAGAATAGGATACATGGAAGCAGGAAAAATGTTTGATTATAGATTCGATCATACTCGAAATTCCTCGTCCTTGAAATATTATTGTATGAGCTGCAACACTGAACATCGACAGATTGCATGTCCCACTTGCGGCTCGAAAATGAAAAGAATTGCACCTAATTAAGTGGTCCAATTGCAATTGGTGCTCCTTCAATAGGTTACTATTAGTACGTATGGGAAGCGATTCTTGTTGTAGGAATTCAAGCTAATAAGTGGTCTGACGACATGAAAATCTTCTAGCATCACAAAAGAGTTCAGAGAAAAGAGAAGCTTGATCAGACACAGAATCTCGTTGGTCAGAAACAGAACAATGCTAGAAAATAAAGTACATTCCCTTTTAGACAAATATGATTACAAAACTGATTTGACAGACATATTTGAAAATCAGGAATGAAATGGCTAAAGACCTTGATATCGACAAAGTAATTCTGAATACTACGCTGGCTGCGATAGAGAATATCAACTTACAGATAGACATCATATCAAAAGAATTAGCAGGGTATGCGCATGATAGCGAAGATGTGAAAATACTTCTCAGTATGACTGGAATAGATATGTTCTCTGCAATGATGATAGCAGTAGAGATTGTAGATGTAAAGAGATTTTCTACGCCATGGAAACTTCTAAGCTATGCTGGATTAGCTCCAAGCACAAGGGAATCGTCTGGAAAAACAAAGACTGGTAGAATATCAAAACAAGGCTCTCCTTGGCTAAGATGGATATTGGTTCAGTGTGCAATGACAGCAGTAAGATATGACCAACGTCTT
>JAICVW010000135.1 GCA_025935105.1 Nitrososphaeraceae archaeon | reverse complement strand
CTTTGGAAATGATATCAAATTCTGCAATCTCTAATCCAGTAAAAGATTTGAATAACAATGGTTTTCTAGAAAGTCGAGCATAAGACATCAATACAGTATCGAGTATGTCAAGATCAATAGAGAATATAGCTTTAAGCTTTCAATTACGCAAGAGGTCCAATGATTAAAGTATAAGGATATGGCTGACCTAAAACATTCATACCAGTAATCAGGTTGCTTTCCTTCAAATACACTATGTCTCCGTATACCATATTCTTCTCAACGTACTCCAATCCTGCTTCTTCAATTACCTTGTTTGTAACTTGGGGGTTACCTAATTGCTCGCTATAATGTTTAATATAAAGTGTGAACAGAATCCTATATCTAATTTCTTCATGTTGCATGTTTTTGCAGGGAATGTTTTAGTATTAAATTATTTGGTTTTAATCGAATAGCGGAACGAGAAGAGCGTAAAGTACTTATCAGTGTTTATTCATGCCGAAGTGTTGACGGCCATTAGTCCTCAAATCTATGGGATTTTGCGGGTAATGGTATTATCGATGCAGCTCACATCAGACAAAACCTATTTGATCTCTTTGCAGATGACGATATTTTGGACTATAATAGGTTCATAGATTCGGTAAAACAATATTTACCTGTGCCGTATTTCCTTCTGGATATTATTAGGGTATATTATTACGATGCCACTTCCGTGGTACCTGATAAAAAGGAAAAAATGCAAGGAATTATCATTCAGAGAATCAGGAATATTGCAGGGTTTGAAGAGAGACTAGGAAACTTAAAGATCACCAAAAAGCGGCGCGAGCAAAAGGCTGTAGACACACTAATTGCTATCGATATGTTGTCGAAGGCGTATGAAAATCATTACGATATTGCATTTTTAATTGCGTCAGATGAGGACTTTGTACCTGTGGTAGATGCTGTGAAAAATAGCGGGAAAAGGGTTTATGGTGTTTTTTTCGAAGGTCATATCTCATCTATTTTAAGAGAGTCTTTTGACAGACAACTTCCCCTTAATCAGGATTGGTTCATAAATAATGCTTTGAAAGGGAAGGCAAAAATTGTAGAGTTTAAAGTACCCGAGAAAATGAAAACTGAGCAGGTATTACACATAGTGATCAAAATTCAAACATCAATAACTAGGGGATTTCTTGAATTTTCGATTACCAGTTCTGAGGGGAAGGAGTACAATAATACATGCGGTATAATCACATACGAACAATCAAGAAATAAGGACCTTACGATCCCAATGAGTATTACAATCCCTCTTGATATGGCAGGGACAAAACGTAAGGCATTTGTTATAATTTATGATGGATCTAAGCATGAGAATGATATTGTTGCATATAGGGCTACCAAGGAAGAAATTGAACTTCTTCCTTCCCCTGAATTAGAAATACTGACTGCGTGGATCTATTTCAACAATTACCTGATGTGCATACATCGTCTAGTAATTCACTGCAATGCGTTACAATCCTACTAACTTCAATCCTACTACCTACTAACTGACCGTGATGAGGGATATAATTAGCAAAATTATTAAAATTACCAAGACGATCTTTATGTCATAAAAGCATACTAATATTGTTACCTTGGCCGAACACCGCAAAGTACACCCCCCTTTTGTAGTTCCTATGTTTTCAGGACAAACTTTTCATTTTCACTTTAATTGGCCTGTAGAAATTTGTGTGAAAGGTTAGATTCCAGAGCTATATCTGCTGAGACGAATTACAAAGGTGGGAAAAAATACTGCAGGAGATGTGAGATATTCTTGCTTCACTTGGGAAATTTCTGTTGTTGTGGGATGGCATTAAGAAAGTCGCCAACTGGAAGAATGCAAAGAGAGAAGTTGAGAATGAGCAAATTATTGTTATCTGCAAATGAAAGTAATGCCAACAAGAACATTTACCAACCATCCGTAACAATCTATAATATTTAGATGAATGTACTTATATTCAAAATAACATGGTTTTAGAGGAAACCATGCAATTCATTTGATTGAAAGTTACTGCCTCAAAGTTATGCATCATCGATGGACACCGTATAGCGTCTTCTTCATGTTGGGTGTTTGTTTCGCCCATACATCAGACTACAACTACGGATTTAAGAATGAAGTACAAGGTGGGAACGGGGGTAAATATGACTCTGGTGATGCGTGTGGAGTACCTTTCCCTTCTATGCTACGTCAAACATGTGGCAATATTTAATTCCCTAGAGTAATCAAATAGATATACTGAAAAAGAGATAAATAACAACAAGAATGGTCTAACTTGAACAATTCCATCCATCGCAAAGATAGAAATATAATCCGACTAGCTCTCAAAGACATGTGGCTTTCCTTTTAAGACAGCGCCTAATAACATCCAAGGCTGCCTCTTGGTTTGCCCTTACCATTCGAATGTTTGGAGTACTTCAGCTGAACTGAAGCTATACGTATCATCATACGATGGCAACTCATCATTTCCATGTACATGGCAGGCCTTTACCTGCTATGCAGACTCGCAATGATGGATCGTTCTTCTCTTTTGGTTAGTCGGACACATGTTATATAGCATATGTACAATATACGGCTTTAGGGTTAAATCAATTAATCAAAAGCCTAAAGATTTGTACATATATGATACCTACTTATAGATTAGTGCTTTACCTTACTTTGTTACTTTTACCAATTATCAAACTTTTCCTATGCCGCTCTCCTGACAAGCTCAACTGATGGGCAAGTTCTTAGAATGAAAGTAGTAGCTGCCTTAATGTTTACATAGGACTCGCAAGGCCGACAGTGCATGGTCTATCTCTTAGGACAAGTAGTAAAAACCTTCCTATTAACAGGATTTCCCTGGATACTTTTAATTTTTATTGCCTTAACTATTTTACAATAAGGCAGAAGGCTAGTATGTGGGTTTTATATCGTTATTTTTAGTCTTGGTAAACTGGTTGTATAGTATAACCTGCAAAAAATGTGGCTATATATCTACTGAAAAATTACCTGAATTAAAAGCGAAAGAGATGATACGTTCACATTTGGGTAGTAATGAAAATTGCACTAGAGGACACGTAAAACTTGTGAAAGTCAGAGCTTAAATGTTGTTAAATACAATTGCTTTTCCGTGCTTATCACCGCGGTACAACTCGGAAAATCTTGATCAACACCATCGTTTTTATACAATCGCCGAGAATATTCTCACTTAGCGCTATGCAAGCCAAATCTTCGTCTTCAAGGTACATCTTAGTATACGATGCGGATTGTGGCCCATGTACAAGATTTGCCCATGTAGTTGATATTCTCGACAAAGAAGAGAAGATAGATTTTATCTCACTGGTTAAAGCTGATGAAAGGGGCCTGCTTGATAATGTTCCTACTCCTCTTCGTTACAAGTCATTTCATCTCATAGCGGGAAAAGTAGAAATAAAGAGTGGGTCGGAAGCGCTTCTTGAATTGATAAGGATACTGCCTGGAGGGAAAGTTATATTTCCACTAATTAATTATTTTCCAGCAGGAAAACAGATTGTCGGATATACTTACAACAGGTTTTCAAGATTGCATGACACTGGTTCTTGTAATACCAACCATAACAGTAGCAGAAATACGTCTTGAGATAATTCTAAATCTAATTACAAAGGACCCATAGTGGCGATTTCTTAAAATGGCATTCAGGGTTTGGGGTCAAAAATAATGCTCAGCCTGCTTAATGTATAGAATAGAAGGAGGTTAATAAAAATGAGCAAGATCTGGGACAAGGTCTACAATTCAGACAGAGCTTTCTTTGGAGAGGAGCCAAGTAACTTTGCTCTTCTTTGTTTTAACCACATGAAGACTAATAATGTGCAAAGAATCCTAGAGCTGGGAGCAGGCCATGGAAGAGATTCAATATTCTTTGCATCAAATGGATTCGAAGTTGAAGCATTGGACTACTCTAATGTTGCCATCGGGTTATTGGATAAAATAGCAAAGGGGAGAAGACTGCCAATCAGTCCACGGCTATTTGATGTGAATGGCCCTCTCCCTTTCCAAGACAATTATTTTGACGCGGTATATTCACATATGCTTTTTAACATGCGTTTTTCATTTGAAGAGCTACATTCCATACTTTCAGAAATAAGAAGGGTACTAAAACCAAGAGGTCTTAATTTCTTTTCTGTTAGAAATCAAAATGACAATTCCTACGGTAAAGGAACAGAAGTAGACAATGGAATATATGATATCAATGGCTTTCAAATCCGGTTTTTTACCGAAGAAGAAATACGGAACTTGGCAGAGGCAGAGTATTTTGAAATACTGTGGATTCAAGAAGAGTATGAAGATCCGGTTACTATTTATCTTGTATCCGCCAGAAACCACAAATAAATCCAAGACAAGCAGGCGTGGAATAGATTCCTTTGGCTAGAAGGTCTATGTAGATTATCTTCGAAGATATTATAGTCGTGCTAGAAAGCTGGATTGGCCATCTATTCAGTTGAGTTGTAAAGGTATATGTGTCAGACATAAAGCCACAAAGGCGCCTCACCTTCATACGCTGGGGAAATATGCATCATCTTCTCCTAGACTAATGGCTAAGGTAGTCCTTGAAGCTGTTACAAATGAAACTCCCAATCTTAGGTATTTAGCTGGAAAGGATGCAGAAACATGGTTGGATGCCAAAAGAAATATGTCTGATGAAGAGTTCTATAAAATGATGAAGCAAAATTGGAATTGGACTTCGATGCTATCGATTAGCTCTTAACTTATCGATTAACTCCCTCTTTTCCTTCCCACAAAACACCATGAACACAGGTCCCGGTATATTCCATATAAATTTAGAGTAAAACTTTCAACATATTATCATGTTCCTACAAGTCCCAGAACCGATTTGGAGGTATTTAATTTCAAACCGGCGATATTGAATATACCGTACAAGATAATATATAATACAAAGAGAATGGGATTAACAATGTGAATATACCAGTTATTAATAGACTAACCGATGGAAAAATTACTAGATCCCCTTGGTTAGTGCTTGCAATCTTAAGCTGTGTGGGTATGATGGCTCTGTTCGCAGATACGATGATTCTTCCAGCTATTCCAGACCTTATCAAGGATTTTAGGATAACCTATAATGCATCTTCCTGGATATTGGCATCATTCCTAATAACAGGAGCTGTTATGACTCCCATTGCAGGAAGATTATCAGATATGTATGGTAAGAAGAAAATATTGATTATAATTGTAGGGATTTATGCTATTGGAATATCTGTGGCAGCTATTTCTACAAACTTTACAGTTTTGATTATCGCAAGAATATTGCAAGGTGTTGGCGCGTCGATGTTTGCCATTTCATTTGGTATCATAAGAGATAAGTTCACCCCAGAAAAACTTGCGGTCGCTCAGGGAATATTTAGCTCTATGTTTTCTGCTGGTGCAGTAATAGGAGTGGCAATAGGTGGAACTATAATTAATAATTTTGGATGGCATGCCACATTTCTATTGGTTATACCAATAGCAGTAGGATTATTTTTAGCGATTATTAGATTTATTCATCTTGATATGTATAAAGCAACACGGATATCTGACAAAAATACCGAATTTTGTTGTAGGTTTGTTCATGTAAGAAAGGATATATTACTTTCAGAAAGTAGTGCATTATTAGGATACGACGGAAGTAGTAGCGCGAGGGGTAGTATTGATGAAACTAAGTCTTCTATAGATGTGATGGGTGCAATAACACTATCCATTACAGTGATATCTTTTCTTGTTGCACTACAATTCATACAAACACTTAGTGTATCAAATTCGCAAAACCTTCTGATTGTAATTGGGTTTGGAGCAGCAGCAATTATTGCTCTATCATTTTTTGGCATGATAGAAAGAAGGGCAGATTCTCCTTTAATTGATTTCAAGCTATTAAGAAACAAAATTCTCCTTCCTGCAAATATCATAAATATGGTGGTTGGCATCACAGCCTTGATGGTAGTATATCAAACCATACCTATACTGATTCGCAGTCCACAACCATTAGGCTTTGATGGAAATGCATTGAGTATTGCAAACGTTCAGCTACCTTACATGACTGTATCCTTAGTAGTGTCTATTGCTTCTGGCTTCATAGTATCAAAATTTGGTAATCAACGTCCCACCATTTTAGGTATTGTAATATCTATTGTGGGATTCTCGTCGATGTTTGTGTTTCATTCAACGGAAGATTTGATAACAATTAACCTTGCTATAATAGCAACCGGACTATCACTCACACAGATAGGCAGTATTAATATTATTTTGGTAAATACCCCTAAGCAGTCCAATGGCATATCCCTAGGAATGACTACACTTCTTTATCTAATTGGAACCTCTGTGGGTCCTGTCCTAGCAGGTCTATTTATGCAAGCAAATCAAATACTTCTCCCACGTATTGGATCATTTCCTGCCGCTCAATCATATAGTCTAATATTTCTTACTGCAGTACTGATGTCAATTCTATCCATTCTATTAGCGGGTACTATAACTGGAAGAAGAGCAGAACCAAAAATAGTCATGAAATAGAGTAGATCTATTGCGTATTTTTACCATTTTTGGAAAGGATAGCAGTTCATACAAGATGAAATACTTTCTCATAGTCTGACACTAACACGATTATTCTGGAATATTAGGATGTTTAATTACGCAAGAGGTCTAGTAATATTTTTCTTTTTGAGCCCAAGTCATTTGACTGTCAGGATATTGTGAAAGTGCCGGGAGAAGTACTTTTGAATGTCTTACCTATACAGCACAGTATGTATATTACAACTGGTAAATATAATATTTAATTAAAGGTAACTAAGTGTCAACCAAAATTCCTCTTCCATAATGATAGTGCACAAACGTGGTGTGCAAATAATAAGCATGTAGGACTGCCTAGATATATCCGCAGTGAAATAACCACTTCAGGTATATATGCATATTGAGGAACATACACTAGCTAAT
>JAICVW010000442.1 GCA_025935105.1 Nitrososphaeraceae archaeon | reverse complement strand
GGGTTTCACATCTACCTTGTAAAGGGTGGCACAAATCAACAACAGTTTGGTAGGCTATAAGTGAGATGAGGATATCTTGGTGTTATTATAACAACTACAGAAGAGATTTAATGGCGTGAACCAACCATGACTGTGTTGGATAAACCGGTTATTCAAAAGACAGAAGTAACAGTTGTTTTTTGGGATTTACATGGCTTTTCAAAACTATGTAATTTCCTAAGTGCTAGTTCCATTCCTGAAAGTATTGCAGAATTCCTAAAGGAGTTCTACACTGAGGTGGAACGAGTCGTTTCTACTCATAGGGGTAAAGTTAACAAATTCATAGGCGATGGGGTTATGGCACTATTTGGCCTAAACGTGAATTATAATGATGAGCATAAGCATGATCATGCTTATTATGCAATAGACGCCGCGATAGAGCTTAGGGAATCTTTCAGACAATTAATGGAATCTAAATGGCTTGGACTATGGGAAGGTGAAGTTAACGAAGAAATTGATATTGGTTTGAAGTGTGGAATTAACACGGGTGAGGTTATTGTTGCTGATCTGGGAATTGAAAAACTTGAATATATTGGACCGGTTGTCAATTATGCAAGCAGATTTGCAGGTTTAGCCCAGAACAATGACATTATGATGTCACAAACCACACACAGTAGATTCAAACTCAAATTTAAGGCAAGCTCAGAACGAAAATCTGTTAAAGAACTACATCATGCTAAGAGTTTTGGAGATGTCGAGTACTGTTATCTGCTTCTAAGCCCTTCCCCACGTCCTGGTACATCATAACACTTCATTCATGGTAAATCGCTTGTTGTCATCAACTTACCTAAGACAAAACCTGATTTTCTTACCTTATCCGACTAGACCGTGTTTCTGGATAAGAAATTAAAGCAACTGAGCACTCAACTTAACATATCCAAGATATACTAATACTAGTGTAATGTAATGTAGTCTAGAAAATTCCATTATGTCTAATATTGACGTTGAGAACGTCCTAATACTTCAAGGCGGGGGATCTTTGGGTGCCTTTGGATGTGGAGTATTCAAAGCATTAGTAAACAATAATATTAAAATCCATATAGTAGCAGGCACCTCGATTGGTGGTCTGAATGCTGCCATAATAGCTGGTAGTAAGACAAACCATCCTGAAAAGGACATGGAACAATTCTGGCTTGAACTGGCTGAAGGAAGTTCAAAGTTAAGTTCACCGCTCACAGACTGGTTATATGACTATCTTAATACTACTTCACTTTCTCAAGCAATATCCATACTATCATTCTACCGTTCAGCATTGCATGGAAATGAAAAAGTCTTTGTGCCCAGATGGAGACCTGAACACCTATTTACTGATCAAGAATATTTAACACCAAACAAGTGGACATATTTATTTGATCACTCACCTCTGATAAAGACCTTAGAAAAATACGTTGACTTTAACAAGTTGCACCCAAATGGTAACCCTAACTCTAACACACGTCTCATTATTACTGCAGTTAATGTATTGACTGCAGAACCGCTAACGTTTGATAGTGCCAAGCAACAAATAAGTCCAAAACACATTCTAGCAACTACTGGCTATCCGACATACTATTTTAAATGGGTAGAGGTAGAAAAAGGAGTGTATGCTTGGGATGGAAGTTTGCTGAGTAATACTCCACTGAGAGAGGTAATAGATGCATCTCCTGTAAAAGATAAGCGAATCTTTTTGGTCGAAAATTATCCGAAGAATGCTGATAAGCTACCAGAGAATATACATGAAATACAACACAGAGCAAGGGATATTATGTTTAGCGATAAAACTGTACACAATGTCCAGATGTCCAAAACAATAACCTACCATCTTAGGCTTATAGATGATCTTTATAATATGTTAGAACGTTATTTTGATTCTAATGATAAAAGGGAGAAAGAAAATTTTGCAAAGATTACAAAGAGATACAAAAAAGTATCAGAGAAGCGCGGAGCTGAAATTAAGAGCATACATTACATAACCAGGACAGAGGAATCTCCATCGCTTTATGAGAATGCAGATTTCTCTAGAGATACTATAATGAATTCTATTAAGGATGGAGAATTAAAAACTAATGAAGCATTAAATGATATAACATGAGCCGTTAGTATCTATTGTTCTCTATTGTTCTTATAATAGACCTCTTGCGTAATTAGGTCTTCCAATTAATTGTGAATAATCCAGCCACTTTCATAGCAAAATGTGTAAAAGCACTTGTTATGGATGAGTAATCAAGTCAAAGAATTACATGATAGTGATTGCAAAAACATATGTCCTAGATCTACTGTCCTAGATCTACTGTCCTAGATCTACTGTTGTGACCTGCAAGTTCCGTAGTAATGGAACAAAATTCTCATGTACTAAAGGACATATGGGTCAATCGGGCAATTTTTCTAATTGTTTGTAAAGTTCTAGAACGTATTGTTCCTTTTGATGCCTGGGCATATTAGATATCCAACGACTAAATATGACTAAATACAACTGGGGATTATCATGAATTTGATTTAAAGGGGTGGTGGTTCCCCGTGCATGACCATGGATACATAATAGGTGCATGCAAAGAATACAAAAAATTTTTACTCATCTCAGTAATTATCAGATAAGTCTTCATTTCATGGGGAGCCATGGTCACGATGTGCGTCTTTTAGAATCAAGGCTTGAGTACCTTCACAACCTTCGCTTCTAGTCAACACTTTTGGTAAACATAACAAAAAAGATAAAAGAGAATAAATTCAAATACTTACTTCTCAAACCGTAACACTGCAATGAGTATAGGCTATTGAATTGAATTGGTTTCTAAATCCCACTGGTGTCTGCCTTCTTAATTTCTATTGTTACTTTGTCGCCCACTTTTATTGCCATGTCTTCATATTCTCTCATACTAATCTTGAAGGTCGGAGAATCAGTTGGGAAACCTCCACCACCTCCCATGGCTTTACCAATATTCGCCATAGCTTTTGGCAAATTCTTCATCAAATCCTCTGGTGATGTGAAGGCCATCATGTTGGGTCCAAATGGATTGAATTGTGGTCCTCTGTCTGCACCTGCCTTAAATTCATTAGGATTCGAGTAAGTAACATAAACATAGGGGCTACCATCTTGAGATGCTTCGATTCTTGAAACTATGTAATCAATTTTCATGATAATATCTAAGATTCTTGAAATGAATAGGCTTATAATTTTTCGGCTGACATTTAGGATACTGTCTTTGATATTCTATCCAATGCTTCTTCAGTGCCTTTCAAAATATGTTTTTTTATCATCCCAGTAAAGATTCTAAATAACCCACTTACCCTGATGTTCCATTCTACATTAATTCTAGTGGTATTATTTTCGATAGACGTAATTGAGATTGCTTTCTTTCCTTTTATTGGTCCTTCCACTATTTTTATGTTAACCGAATTTTTGGGATCTAATTCTACTATCTCTCTGCATACAGAATTTCGAAAGGCTATCACTACCTCTCTTTCAACTATATTATCTTTTTTGCTAATATTTCTTATAGACTTGGTGCCATGCCAAAACTCC
>JAICVW010000658.1 GCA_025935105.1 Nitrososphaeraceae archaeon | reverse complement strand
TTCATCGATAAACATGTATCAGAAGGATAAAGAGAGAAATTCAAGCCCACCATCAAAATTAGACTCTACAAAAATAGAACAAAAACCACATGATGACATTCCTGCAAACAGTGACATACAAAGTGCTTCAATGATGGCTGTATCTTCTAATCGTATTGCTATTATATCAGATAAAGACGAAGATAAAGACACCCATACTAATTTTGATATTCAACCTGTTTTAGCAGAAGTAGCTCAGCCAATTGTTGAAGTAAAGCCAGATGGGCAACAAATTGTTCCAGTATCTGTAAATCATGAAAAGCACAGCCTTGATTTACCTACGACATCATTAAATCTACTTCAATAGAGGAGGTAGCTCCAACAAAAGTCTAATGCCTGCAAACCTTGAGCAAAGTAACCAAAGGTCTCTCTATGATAACGGTCATACAGCCACCGATGGGAATAAGAATAAGAATGAGAATGAGAATGTTAATTCAGCATTAATTGATTATTTCAATCCGTTTCTCGCCGGTATGTCGATGTGGCAAGCATGGTTGATATGTGTAGTGAATTTGCTGCAATTGGTGCCAGTCTGAGTCTAAATTGGCTTGATTCTTTTTGGAAATTCTTGATACCGTCTACCAAAGAGGCCACTGATAATATGTAGATTAGGTAGTTTTTCAGATGATTTGAGAATGCAGCCGATCTAGGACGATAATGCCTGTGCTAAAAGGACCTTGAATTGCAATACATAAAGCATTCTCTAGAATGACTATAGCAAATGTTTAACCATTTTAGCGATTTGCTCGGTTAAAACATAGCTTAAGAAGTATTCAATAGGTGACAAAATGCTTGAGATATTTGTTATAGAAATTATAAACCTGCAATATATTGTTATTCGATGAAGCTCAATAAACTAGTTGAAAAGATGTAGTGACAAGTCACCTTGCATTGCTTATTGGTGGAACTAAAGGAGGTGGTTGTTGTAGTTGTTGCTGCTGTTGCCGTTTCTGTGGCGATGGTAAACTCTGTATATTATAGTTTGTAGGGATATTGACTAAATAATTCTTTGCTTTATTTTGATTATTCGGAGTAACTGTTGTAGTGCTAGTAGTCTGTGACTTAACCTGAGGCGAGGATGATGCTAATGATAACGCGTGAATAGCCATAGCTGGCTTATCAAGTACATTTATGAACGATGTACCAGTCTGTCCCCAGTTATCAGTAACATTTAGCTGAAATTGCAGAAGTGTATTTGCGGTAACTCTGGGGGCTGTGAATTCCCATATTGAGCTATTAACTCCTCCCAAGTTAATGGAGCCTGTAGGAATCTGCTTCCACGAATATCCCAGGATTATTCCATTTTGCGCCTTGCTTTTTGAACCGTTCAGAATTACAGTTGACCCAGCAGTAACTGTTTGATTATGCCCTGCGTTAGCAGTGGGTGGAAGCTGAAAATTAGGATAATTATTACCGCCTATGCTAGATGATGATGCTGTAGACATAATTGATAATGGATTTCTTGTATTGGGAGAAGGTGATGCAAATACGAATGGTGAAGAGGAGGAGGAGCTGTTGTTATTCCCTTGTGGTTCCTGCTGCTGTTTGCTTTGGACTATGTTTACCGATGTTGTCATAGGGATTCCAACACTAGAGTAGTTTGTTGATTGAGCATGAAGAACACTACTACTGCCATAAATATTAGATAATAGGAGTATGATAGAAAATGAGAGCAACATCGATAATTGAAGCCCCATTTACCAAGTTCTTTCGTTTAACAAAAATATAACTTTGGATTATTTTGTATGGTATAAATCATGTATATATCTTAACAAAAGTTTATTCTATAAGAGATAAAGGCTATTTTGTAGATTTAATCTACCCGTTCTTAGGAGGTGGTAATAGCTGGCCCGTCAGTGCGTTAAATGGGGGTGTCAAGCACTGACCAACCAACCAACCAACCAACCAACTTCAACGAGGGATGGCTATACTGAATAGATATTATGGTATTCCTGCTTTTGGTCTGGCTAGTATGAACAGGTTTACTTTGAATTTGTGTTAGGAGACAGCTTTTTCTGAACATAGTTCCTATCATTTGGGCATAGCTTGTAATATAGCGGGAAACACTATCGGGAGACGGAGAGAGGTAGTCGTCTTCTATTT
>JAICVW010000237.1 GCA_025935105.1 Nitrososphaeraceae archaeon | reverse complement strand
GAATACCATCCTAGTCTCTTGTGCAATGATACCACTTTACCAACAATAATAATAGATGGGGGTTTGAGCTTTGAGCGTCTAGCTCTAGCCACTATATTTCCCAAATTCCCAACAAGTTCTCTCTGTCTTTTGGTAGTCCCATTTTCTATAATCGCAATTCTAGTATTTTTATCCATGCCGGAATTTATTAGATCTTCGCAGATTTTAGGAAGCTCTTTTACGCCCATCAGAATAACTAGTGTGTCTACGGCAAATGCTAATTTCCTCCAGTCGACACTTGGTTCTTTTTTTAATGGATCCTCGCGACCAGTGACTATCGCCACGGAAGAAGAAAAACGTCGATGTGTCAGAGGAATTCCTGAATAGGCTGCAGATCCAACAACGGATGACACACCTGGAACAACTTCAAATTCTACATTATTCCTTAATAGATATTCTGCCTCCTCGGCTCCTCTACCAAAAATAAAAGGATCACCCCCTTTCAATCTGAGCACTCGCTTCCCATTTTTGGCATAGGCAACCATCAGCTTGTTGATGTGCGTTTGTTCTGAGGCGCTATTACCTTCAGATTTTCCTACAAAAAAAGCCTCTGAACTTGATGGAATTTGATCAATAATTTCTTTGCTTACGAGTCTGTCGTAAAAAATTACATCACATGTCTTTAAAAGGTTCATCGCCTTTACGGTAATCAGATCCGGGTCGCCAGGACCGGCACCACATATGAATACCTTCTTCCTCAAATTTGTCTATTCCATCTCTTTACTGCAGCACGCCAGCCTGCTGCTAATTCTGCCGTTCCGTTTCTAAGGAGCATTTCTGCCATCTCCTCACCTACAACACTAGCATTTTTCATATTGAATATCTTTTTCGCTTTGATATTCTTAGTACCATCCGGAGAGAATAAGCTGGCATAGAGTGTGAATGTGTCCTTCCCGGCTATGCTTGCAGCAACAGCCCCCACCGGAAACCTGCAGCCAGCCTCTAGTTTGGAGACTAGCGAGAGTTCGGCATCGGCCTCTATCCTGGACCTTGCGTCTTCAACCTGCTTTAACATAGAAATCAGCTCAATGTTGTCTCGTCTGCATACCATTGCGATCGCCCCTTGTCCAGGGGCAGGTACAAATTCCCGAATGCTGAACCTTTGGGTGATTGTATCTGTCATCCCAAGTCTAGTCAGGCCTGCTTCCGCAAGGACTACTGCATCATAATCTCCTTCTATTGATTTGCTTACCCTCCTTTCTACATTTCCACGAATTGGTTTCATCCTTAAATCAGATCTTAGTTTAAGTAGTTGAATCGCTCGTCGCAAACTGCTCGTCCCGACTATAGCACAGGAAGGTAAAGCTCGTAGTCTCAAATTTCTCTTACTTACCAGAACATCGTTAGGCTTGGATCGCTTAGGAATACTCGCTACTACTAGCTTTTTAGAAAGATTTGAAGGGATATCCTTTAAACTGTGAACTGCAAAGTCAACTTTTCCAGAAATTACTGCTTGATCCAATTCTTTTTCGAAGATTCCTTTTTCATTCATCGAAAATAACGGTCTTCTATCTACGTCTCCGCGAGTTATTATAGGCACAATTTCAAATTCCCGTGCATCAATTCTCCTCAAACTGCGTAGAGCAATCTCAGTCTGAGCTATTGCAAGTTTGCTCCCTCTTGTTCCCACCTTTGATTTATTCATAGGGTTAATTTCACAATTCGTAGAGCCTCATCGTACGATTCTATAGTCTTATCCACGTCATCCTCACTATGTGAGTAAGAAATAAAGCAAGTCTCTAAACGAGATGGTGGAATAAATATACCTCTTTTCAATAGCTCACAGAAGACCCTTCTAAATGTGGAATGATCAGATTTACTAGCACTATGTGCGTTGGTTACTTTGTTGTTAGCAAAGAAGGTTTGGAACATTGAACCAATATTATTTACAGTCCATCCGAGTTTAAGATCGGCTAGTGTATCTCTTAAACCATGTACAATAATATCACAAGTTCTAGCAATTTTTGGATATATTTCACTCTTAGCATCGCACAAAGTCTTGATCGTAGCAATAGCTGCTGAAACACAAATTGGATTTCCAGCGTAGGTACTGGCCTGGTAAACCTTCCCGCTAGGCGAAAGCTGTTGCATTATTTCCTTGTGTCCAGCGATAGCCGCAATAGGAAACCCATTCCCTAATGCCTTTGCGAACGTCGCCAAATCTGGTTTAACTCCGAAGAACTCCGCTGCACCTCCCAACGCAAGGCGAAACCCTGTAACAACCTCATCGAATATTAGCACTACATCATTCTGAAGTGTGATTCTCCTAACCTCATTAAGGTATTGCCTTTCAGGTAAGACAAGCCCCATGTTTGCTGGGACGGGTTCTATTATAACACAGCCTATATCAGAATCATTATTGATTTGGAGTTCTAGCCTTTCGGGGTCGTTATAGGGAAGTACTATGGTATTTGAAACTGCTTCTGATAGTAGTCCTTCTGAAATATCAGTAGTACCGTGAGCTGCAAGCACATAGTCGTATGCACCATGATAGCAGCCTTCGAATCTTACAATCTTCTTTTTCTTTGTAAAAGCACGTGCCAACCTGATCGCATTCATGGTAGCTTCTAATCCAGTGTTTACGAGTCTTGTCATATCTGCGCATTCTACGATTTCTGACATTAATTCTGCCAATCTCACTTCTCCCTCAGTTGGGACACAGAACAAGCTTCCATCTTCCATTTGTCGCTTGACCGCTTCAGTCACAGCAGGATAACTATGACCAAGCAATAATGCGCCATACCCCATACAATAATCTACAAATGACTCATTATCGGCAGTCTGCATCTTACTTCCCTTCCCTGACATAGCAAAAAAAGGAAATGGATCAAAGAACCGTACCGGGCTATTGACCCCTAGGGGTATCACTTGTCTGGATCTCTCGAATAGTGACCTTGATTTTGAATTACTTAGCATAATGAGAGTGTTGAGCCTACAAAATATTATAACTGTATCGTAAGATGCTAAAT
Source organism: Nitrososphaeraceae archaeon (assembly GCA_025935105.1). Lineage (GTDB taxonomy): Archaea > Thermoproteota > Nitrososphaeria > Nitrososphaerales > Nitrososphaeraceae > Nitrosopolaris. Next base: position 2,375 of record JAICVW010000237.1, on the reverse strand, counting down.
TATCTACTCATGGAGCAACGCGGCAATCTTTTTTGCAAAATACGTGATAATAAGATCTGCTCCAGCCCTTTTGATTGCTGTCATAAATTCGATTATGACTTCGTCCTCGTCAATCAAGCCCATGTTAGATCCAGCCTTTATTAACGCATATTCACCAGATACACTATATGCACAAATGGGCAAATTGGTGGTCTTTCTGGCTTGATAGATCAAGTCCAAGTACGGTATCGCGGGTTTAATCATGATAATGTCGGCTCCCTCTAAAATATCCAATTCAATTTCACGCATTGATTCTCTTGCATTTGCAAATGACATCTGATATGTCTTCCTGTCTCCAATATGAGGGTGAGAGCAGGCGATATCCCGAAATGGGCCGTAAAGGGGAGACGCGTGTTTTGCGGAATAGCCCATTATGACTACATCTGTAAACCCTCTCTCATCCAGGCCTTCTCGAATCGCTTTTACCTGTCCATCCATCATGGAGGAAGGTGCCACCATATCTGTGCCAGCTACAGCATGGCTGATTGCTACTTTTGTTAAAGTATGGATGCTGGCGTCGTTGTCTACCTTCCCTCTTGTCATTAGACCACAATGACCGTGGGTTGTATACTGGCAAAGGCAGACATCAGTTATAATTGCAAGTTTGTTTCCAAAGTGTTTGCGTATAGTGCTGATAGAATTTTGCACTATTCCAGACTCCAAAAAAGCGGAGTCAGCTTTATTACTCTTCTTAGAAGGGATACCAAATAATATAACCCCTCGGATACCTAAATCCAAGTTTTTTTCAACTTCAGCAATAATCTCTGTGGGCGGTATCCTTTCTATCCCTGGTATAGATTGCATTGTTTTACGTTTATCGATACCTTCCTGCACGAAAATTGGAGATATCAGATTTTTAACTGATAGACGAGTTTCCTGTACTAGTTCTCTAATCGCAGGAGTTTTCCTTAGTCTCCTTAATCTAACGATCGGATATCCAGGCGAGCATTCATACTTGTCGGTCTTCATTGTAATTGAACAGCCTTGCTACAATTCTCTTGATGTCTTCACTTTTATCGCTTCCTATCTCTTTTCTGAGTCTATTCATTGGTGAAGCCATAACAGCTTCGACTATGGCGTAGGACAATTGTTCAATTATTCTATGTTCATCTGCCCCTATCTTATTTCCGAGAATAGCAATCGCCTTTTTAAACTCACGTTCTCTGATCTTATTCACGTCCTTGAAAATAGAGATAACCATTGGTTCAGCCTCCTTTCTCTTGAGGGCCATGCCGAATAGTTTCATCTCCTCGTCTATTATCTTCTCTGCGGATGTAATTTCATCTTTACGAGTCTTAATATTATCTTGGACTAATTTGGCAATCTTGTCAATGTTAAACAACCTGACATTCTCTATGGTCGCTACTGTTTCTTCAACTGTGCGTGGATTTGACAAATCAAAGAGTACCAATTGCTTATCTCTATGCAACATGGCATTTTCAACTCTTTCGTGAGTGATCAGGTAATATGGTGCAGTTGTAGCGACAAAGATTAAGTCGATCTCTTGAAACTTTTGTATTGCTGACTCGAATGTGATTGGGTTTCCACCTACTGTGTCAGCAAATGATTTGGCCCTCTCAAATGTTCTACTGGTGACCATGAAATTAGTTTGTCTTTGTTTCAATGATTTGGCAACCAGACTTGCTCCTTCTCCTGAACCAATCAGCAAAATCTGTTTTTTGTTCAAATTGTCAACGTACTCTGTAGCAAGTTTGACTGCCATGGAGCCAATCGAAACGCTGCCTTTGTTCAGCCCTGTATTAGTTCTGACCTTGCCGCCTACCCTCACTGCCCTGTCAAATATAGCTGAAAGATGAGAGCCAGCGTAATTGTTGATGCGTGAAAATTCAAATGCACGCTTGACTTGGCCTAGCACCTGATCTTCGCCTAGGACCAATGAATCCAGTCCTGAGGATAATTTCAAGAGATGTAAGATTACATCATCACCATTGCTGATCTCAATACTACTTGCAACCTCGTCTATTGATAATCCTGTCACGTTTGCCCATCCTTCCAATAACTTTTCTTTATTCAGATTTGGACTTGCAGCAAACACTTCAACCCTATTGCAGGTTTGTATTATAACACATTCCTTTAATTGCGCAATATCTATCAACTTTACATGTGCAATTCTCAAATCAATGAAGGCGAATCGTTCAAGTAGATGGATAGGGGCATTACGATAGGTTATTCTGGCATTGAATATCTGTAAAGGTTGTGAAAGCGCCGACGATGTTCCCACTCTTATTCTTTCTCCCATCCACGCAGTAGTTCTAATGTCGTACTTTTAGCATCCTCTGTCTTACCCTCCTTAATAAGGTTCTGGATACGTTCAT
>JAICVW010000601.1 GCA_025935105.1 Nitrososphaeraceae archaeon | reverse complement strand
TTAGGTGGACTAAAAATTTGTGTAGCCATTTCGTTGTTTGGTTTCGCTAAATATTGGTGACCTCGTTGATATTGGAGTGCGCTAAATGACAAGTTATTTTCACGAATAGTATCAAATTAGGACTGTTGAATTATTCTCAGCATCAATTTTGATGTATTTACGGCTGTAAGATATGTATAATTTCTACAAAACCATCCCAAACCATAAGTTGAATTCGGAGGGCTATGGGACATCTCCTAACGATAGAAGCAGTCCCATAATTGCTTTAAGATCGTAGCTGTGGCCCCCCAAATGATATGTTCGTTGAATATAAAGCTATAAAGTGGATTTTCTGACAAATTTCGATGTTCTGAATCCACACGAAGAGTATGAAGCAGGCCAATCAAGGGAGCGTCTATTATGCACTCGACCTCACTCAAGAAAGCCTTGGGTCGCAAAAATTCGTCTTGTACAGTCACAAAAGGAAAGATATAGAAATTTGAAGTAAGAGTTCTTACCGATCTCAAACATCCTAAGATGTCCCGCTGTTCAATATTAACACCAATTTCTTCCCTAGCTTCCCTTATCGCAGTCGCACATAAAGAATGATCTCGCTTGACGAAGGCACCTCCAGGAAACGATATTTCACCCTTGTGGTATTTTAGTCTAGAGTTTCTCTTTGTTAATAATATATGTGGAGAAGTTTGGGCAGAATGGACTATTAGTAGAACAGCAGCTATTTTGTTGGGATCTTGGATATGTGAATACCTTGGCAACACAGTAACACATTTCTGTAGAGCAACGATCAGATTTTCCTTTTTCAACATTTCAAAGTCAAGAAAATTGCTGATAAAATCTTTGCCTACAATATGAAGCCTTAGGAAGTATGCTCTCTATCAAGAGCCTGCCTATAGAGATTTTAATTTTGAAGTATTAGATAATGTACTTAATAATGGGCTGTATACACCAACACTAACTTATACTATGGAAATCAGTTTTGAGTTGAACCCGCCGAAAATACTATCCGATCGAGGATTCGACTTAGCTCTCCTAAAAAACGAAATACTGGAATTTACCGATCGGGCTTCTAAACTAATAGGTTTAGTGAAGAGCATACATGTGACTGACTCAGTCCTTGGTGTTGCTAGGATTTCGAGTGTTACTGCAGCTAGCTTGATAATGAATACCGGTAACCCGCTAAGTCTTACTTGTAGTGTTAGAGTTCGAGATAGAAATCGTACATCATTACGTCAAACTGTCTCTGATGCGATTCTTATGGGTGTAAAAAGTCTCTTAATACTTATGGGCGATGATCCAGCCGGCGATGCAAATCAATCTGGCTTGAGGCCTAGTGAAGCACTAAAGATGTTGAATATTGAGAAGTGTAGCTCTGCCATCAGGTTAGGTTTAGCCTTGCCTTCAAAACTTGGACGTCAAGACTCTTTACAATCAAAACTTAGCGCTGGACCTAGCTTCTTCATTACTCAATGCGTCACGTCCATAAGCCAAATAAAAGAAATTAGGACTGCCATTGAACCCCACGACATACCCATTATAGCATGTATTATGGTTCCTTCAGAGAAGAACAAAAAGTCAGCAGAACGAATCGGATTGGATTGGAGCGGATATTATGATGATCCCGTTGATTTTATATTGAAAGCCGGTCAAATTGCAGCAGAGGTGCTCCTCACATCACCAAACAACTTTATGGCCGGTATTGAGATCCTTGAAAGGATGCGCACCGAGTAGAGAACCTAGTCGTGGAATTCCCCATCTTTACGGGCTGATATTATCTCGTTAGAAAGCTCATCAAGAATCCTTCTTCTATAATTGTAGAGATTGCTGTCTTCGGAGAGTCTTGGACGTCTGTAATCGACCGAGATCTCTTTTTTAACTCTTCCAGGTCTACTTGTAAATACGACTACCTTATCTCCTAGACAAACAGATTCAGAAACATTATGTGTAACAAAGATAATTGTCTTCCTAGTACGTGCCCATATAAGCTGTAATTCGACCATTAATAGGTCCCTGGTCTGCGAATCTAGCGCTGCAAAAGGCTCATCCATCAGTAGGACCTCTGGGTCAGTTACTAGAGCACGTGCAATAGCTACTCGTTGTTTCATGCCACCAGATAATTGGTGAGTATAGGCCTCAGCAAATTTACTCAACTGCATCATATCCAAAAAATGCATTGCTATCTCGCGCCTCTTTTTCTTTTCAACCTCTGCCATCTTCAATCCAAATTCGATGTTGTCAATGACTTTGAGCCACGGGAATAATGCATTTTCCTGAAACACCATAATCCTATCAGGTCCAGTTTCCTCAACCGGTCGTCCGTTCAAGATCACTTCTCCGAACGTGGGCTTGTCAAGCCCGGCCAAAATGTTTAGCAAGGTAGTTTTACCGCATCCAGACGGTCCAACAAAACAGATGAACTGTCCCTCTTCGATGTTCATGTTTATATTTTCCAAGGCGGTTATAGAACTAGCTCCGTGATTTGCATCAAAGCCCTTAGTCACATTTTTCACTTCAAGTTTAGTCAAGGGTATTAGGGACGAAGCCTCGCTGTCATATGAATGACAGTTTTCTGTCGCACAGTTTCAAT
>JAICVW010000010.1 GCA_025935105.1 Nitrososphaeraceae archaeon | reverse complement strand
ATCTTTCAATCAATTGTTTGAATGATTCTGCTCACATATTTTAGTTACACAATCAACTCGAGTTTGGCTAGTTTTTGAGTATTACGATTGTGGGACTCGTCACTCAACGGCGAGCTTATATTAGGAGTAAGAAATAATTTGTTGAATAATTATCCTAAATCTGACTCAATATTAAATGGGCGACATTGTTAGTACGGTGTAATCGCCAATCCTGATCCTAATGCGATCCTAATGGACTCATGTTAACAGGATGTATGCTTGGGAAGTAGATGCTGTATCATTACTTTCTTAGTAGTTTGCCACGAGAATCTATTTGACCAGCACGAATCCGGGATGATGATATTGGTTTGCCATCTTCAGCTCTGACCATATCCACAATAATTATAGATAGCGGACTTATACCTCTAATAACTCGGATTTTGTTTATCTCGTAACCTACTGTAGCTCTTTCAATACTAACAATCAAGGCACCAACGCCCTCCGATATTACTGCAGGTCCGTATGTTGTGTTGAGCTTTACGATTTGAAATCTGGCGTCATCAAAACTAGAACGAATAGTTCTACGAAGGTTAGTAATTCTTTCGTCATAGGAATGAATAACCTTCCCTTTCGCCTCTGCGAATTCATCACTGGAAACTCCTATTATCACATTCGTGCCCACCTCGAATGCTTTAGATAGCAGTGCAATGTGGCCCAGATGAATTTCGTCAAAGGTTCCACCAGTTGCAACTTTGCTATATTTTAGGACCATCAATCATGCCCTGACATCCAAGCGCCTTCATCTTATAAGTGCGAATTGGTATGTTCTGATATGGCTACGGATGTCATGGCAAATCCTGATGTCTAAGGAATTAAAACAATGCCTAATTGCATTCTCGGCAGGCTATGTCATGTGCCTTTCTGGAATATTTTTACGCATTGTGGGGGGCATACATTTTCACAAGCCATACAAAAGATGCAGTCTTTTTCTCTGGCCATAAATGTTTTCTTATCCGAACTTGGATGACCCGGAGTATCTAGCCATTCATAGACATTAACAGGACATGCCTCAATACATGCACCATCTGCTATGCAGATATCATAGTCTACGGTCACCTGTGTGCCCCATACACCAAGTTGTCCAGGAGGATCTATTGGTCCCCAAACCTTGATGCCCCTAAAGGTTCCAACAACTTGCCTTTTCGATTTGAAATTAGGGTCGATAGGGCCTTCTTGTTTAGAATAATTTGTTCCATTACCGCTAAGAACAATAGTAGTATCAGGCCCCGTTGCAGCAATCTGGACCTTCGGTGCAACCTCTACGGATGGCTGCAGAGGTTTGGGTGGAGCAGCTGAAACTGAGGCTGGAGGTACCGCTGTTGTACTTCTTGTCTTGGGGTTATGAGCTAGCGGGGTCAACGTCTCTAATTTCGTTATCGCACTTTCGAGCGAAATCTTTTCAGCCTTTTGATAATGGGCTATAAGTTTGTCTCCTATCTTCGTGTTCCTTATTGCGGTATCAATTATCATTTTTGCGTTATTATCGGCCTTCTGTCTATAGTTTCTAACCCAATAACAATCTCCAAAGAATTCCAATGGCTTGATCTGATATATCAAATCTACTACTTCGCCTGTCACTATTTCAACTGTGATATAAAGATCAGCTGATAATTTTTCCTGGGTCAGAGGATCGATACCATTTTCGGTCCAATTATGGGTAGCATATATTCTATCTGCATAAGAATCCATTTTGAACCCAGAACTTTTCAAATCATTACTAACGCTAGAAATATCAGACAAGTCTATAAGTTCTACAGGTAATCTAAATATTCCTAATCTGGAAGCATGTAAAGGGTAAACCCCTCTTTTCGCAATCTCTGATAGCATTATCCATACACGGTCCCTGAGCAAGGAAGACATCGAAATAGCTCTAAATTTGAAAGGCCTAAAAGGCTTTCTATTGACTAGTATCGTCGGGGCAAGTTATTTCTTGGATCTCCTTGTATCTCTGCTCCATTTCGTCTGCAAATTTCACAACATCTGTAATTTGATATTTCGACTCAGGAAAAAACCATCTAATTCCAACCTTATGACCAACACCGTCAATATCATGAATCATTCCCTTATCCGCTACGACACTGTATTTGTCATCATAATTTCTTTCCCGCACCTCCAAGCCGCGCTTTGTCCTATCTTCCAATACTATATTGGCTGCATCATCGTGGTAGATTAAATAGAACTTACCCTTTATTGGAAGAAATTTATTGTTTGCCACAAATCTTTCCTGGATTATTCCACTTATTTTTCTATTGGATTTCCTATCATATTGCCCCATTCAGTCCATGAACCATCATAGTTGCGAACAGACGGATAGCCAAGAAGGTATTTCAGTACGAACCAAGTATGCGACGATCTCTCACCTATTCTACAGTACGAGATGACCTCTTTATCAGGAGTGATCCCCTTTGCTTGATACAGCGAGCTAATCTCATTGGCACTTTTGAATGTTCCATCTATCTCATTAATTACCTGAGCCCATGGTACGTTGATGGCGCCGGGGATATGGCCTCCCCTTTGTGCATGTTCCATCGGATATTCTGGAGGCGCAGTAATTTCTCCTGAAAATTCTTTCTGTGAGCGAACGTCAACTAAAATAGCCTCAGCCTTTTCCATTGCCCGTTTTACGTCTGCCAAATAAGCACGGACTCCTTCATCAGGAGGCTGAGCCGAGTATTTTGAATTACTATTATCTGATAGCTTTGGGATCTCCGTTGTGTATGCCCGCTTCTCCATTTCCCACTTTTTTCTTCCTCCGTTCATTATCTTCATTTTATTATGGCCATAATAACGAAACACCCAAAAGGCAAAAGCTGCAAACCAATTGTTGAAATCGCCGTAAAGGACGAGTTCGGTATTCGAAGTAGCACCCACCTTCGACATGAGCTCCTCAAACTGCCGCTTGTTGATTATGTCTCTGCATGATGCATCATTAATATCCTTCTTCCACCAGACCAACTGGGCCCCAGGCAGATGACCTTGGCGATATGCATTTTCAGGATCATAATCAACTTCAAGAATGCGAACATTGTCGTTTCCTGCACTGATAATTTCTGCAACCCAGTCAGTTTCGCATAAGACTTCGGGTTGAGAGTACGATGCAACATTTGACATGAGAATATACTCTTTTAATAGTACTTAAAATATTTTGCCCACAAGAGTTACACGTTCGCATTTTAAGAATTATCATCTCAATACACCTTGCCGATTAGAAAAGCTGACTGCTAATCCCTGTACTCTTTCTCATTTTAGTTGTTTTCCCGTTTGGATTATTTTTGCAATTGGATAATTCCAGAATAAAGTTAGAAATTTTCGCGAGCGTTTTTAGTAGTGGATAGGTCAGAGGTAAATCACAGCTATAATTACCTAATTTTTTCTTAGCACTAACTGTAAAGCATTTCAAATATATTATGAGTTATCAAAGTGAATTGTGAACCACACGACTTTAGCAATGGTAATTGTCTTATCGGCTGCACTCGTAACAGGGGCGTCGTTAGCGATACCTTTACAAAAAGCAAACGCAAGCAGCGACCATCATAAAAGACATGGCAACAACAACCCAAATATCAGGACCAATGAAAATCAAGCCAACACATGTACCGGCAACCTAGCATATTGCGCAAACGAGCTAACAAATATAAATTGTGTACACTCGACCTGCGTAATCGGAGATATAACACCCTGGGTTTTAGCGATGCCCTATTAAGTAGTCAGATCAATGATTTGGATCCTATACGGAAAAGAGAATGATCAAATATCCTCCACTTTTTATTGTTGGCACAGCTTAGGGTTACTCCCTCTACCGAAATTTTTTGCTATTGTTTAGCTACTTGCTGAATTATATGGAACGAAAAGGGATCAGCATAAGTGCACGTTACAGCGTTTGGATTTTGTGAGTATAACGTGGACCGGGTGGGATTCGAACCCACGACCACCTACGTTTCCTCTGCTAGTGCATGCAAGGCAGGTATTCTACCGGACTAAACTACCGGCCCAGACAACTATTCTAACTGATCATGATATTTCTAATCTTATATTTTTTACCTTTCATAGTTAACTTTCCTCAGACCTGCCGTAGATTTATACTATTGTTGATCAAGGAGATAGTTTTGGACTGTCATCGAACCATCACGTAAATGCACTCAGATCCAACGATGTCTGATAATAGCTTAATGGTGGCCCTATTTATTGCGTTTCGGGCGAATATATCAATAATTATGACAAAATCGGTTCATACATATGGATAGTGGGGTTACTTCCAGAAGGAATAAGTTGGAGTAGTTAGTTATAGTAACTATTGTCGTTCTTCGGAGGAGATTCTACCGGAAAAGTCGATAAAAGTAAATATGAAAATCTTACAATGAGCATTAAACAAACAGTCCTAGAGAGAGCGAATCGCAGATGTCAAGAATGCTCCGTAAAGTTTAGTCCCAGTACTCATCCTAGTTTTGAGCATATAAACGGATCATTGAAAGATAACCGTCCGATTAACCTGCGTGCTTTATGTCCTAAATGTTTCAAATCAGTAGAGAAGAAGGAAAACCGAAAGGGGGTTTTTGGAAGCCTCCGTAATACATTGCGGTTAAAATAGAAAACAAAACAAATAGCTTGTAGAACAATTTCGAATTCAGCCTACAAACCACGAATCATTGTGGCTTAACTATGAATGCACAGATGAACTATTATGGTAAGATTGGAAGTAGTTTATGAGTGATATCTATTTTTGAATTATGCTACAAACCCCAAACAATGTTCTTGCCGATCGCCAAAAAAATCAAATACTAGTTGCATGAGACGGTGTTCGGGGCTTGGATTAAGCGTCTGATATTTAATAAGGTAATTTCACTCAAAGCTTCGATTAGCTCGATATATGAATTTACGAAAGAATGGTCTCAAAACTAGAAGGCATATTGAACTGAGCATGAATTTTTCTATTATAATTTGCAGCTAACTGTGTAACGTTTCACACTTTAGCGCCAAAATCAGTTCTTTGCCTACTACAAGTTACATGGATCCACTCTAATTAGTTTCTGTCTATATAAGTAAGATCTGGGGACTGCGTAATCGAACTATATGTTATACAGATGTTGTCAAACTAGACATGTTTTGCTCATACTCAGTAATTTTGTCCTCCATCTTTAGAGTAATAGCTATGTCGTCTAGCCCCTCGAGCAGATTTCTCTTATTGGTGTCGTCTATTTGAAAATGCAGAGTTCTATGAGAGAATGATACCTCTTGGCGTTCCAAATTTATTTGAACCTCTTCATGCTCAGATACCTTAAACAAATGTTCAATCTCAGTTTCTTCTAATATAAGCGGCAATATCCCATTTTTTAAACAATTATTATAGAATATATCAGCAAATGATGATGATATTAGAGCTTTGAATCCAAAATCTGCAATCGCCCAGACTGCATGCTCACGAGAGCTGCCGCAACCGAAATTGGCCCGGGATAATAGTATTTCGCGGCCTTTGTACCTCTCATCGTTTAACACAAAATCGGGCCTCTCGTTGCCCAACTCATCAAATCGCCAGTTGTAAAACAAGAATTTCCCGAAGCCTGATCTCTGAACTAACTTAAGAAATTGTTTGGGTATGATCTGGTCCGTATCTACGTTAGCCATATCAATAGGTGTAACTTTACTGTCGATTATTTTAATAGGCTTCATCTCAGTTCATAGTCTACCGATTTCCTTTTGAATCTATCTATAGCCAGTCTCTTATGTCGACAAAATGACCTTCTATCGCGGCGGCGGCTGCCATGATTGGACTAACCAGGTGAGTTCTTCCTCCTCTTCCTTGTCTTCCCTCAAAATTGCGGTTGGATGTACTGGCACATCTTTCCCCTGGCGCAAGTATGTCTGGGTTCATACCAAGACACATACTGCAACCAGACTCTCGCCACTCAAATCCAGCTTGTATAAATTTCTTGTCCAACCCTAATCGTTCAGCTTCCTTTTTCACTTGTTGTGAACCAGGGACAACCATTGCTTTAACCTTAGGCGAAACCTTTCTGCCTTCTGCAACGGATGCAGCTTCTGTCAAATCTGCCAGTCTACTGTTAGTACATGATCCAATAAACACCCTGTCAATCTGAATCTCTTCGATTGGCGTGCCAGGTTCTAAAGCCATATACTTTAAAGCAGTTAATGCCGATTTTCGTTCAGTTTCGCTTCCATTGGCAAAGTTGTCAGGAAAAGGGACTGAACCATCAACATCCACGACCATTGACGGATTAGTACCCCAGCTAACCTGCGGAGCAAGATCATAAATGTCCAAATTAAATGATTTGTCAAATTGTGCGTTAGGTTCGGTTGTCATACAATCTTTCCAAAAGGCCATAATCTTTTCTAACTGTTCTCCTTTGGGTGCGTATCTTCGACCTCTAATATACTCAAATGTAGTCTTGTCAGGGGAGACTAACCCGGCTCTAGCGCCAGCCTCAATTGACATATTACATATAGTCATTCTTCCATCTATTGATAATTTGGATATAGCTTCGCCGTAGTATTCTATCACCGTGCCAGTTGCTCCCGATGTTCCTATTCGGTGAATCAATGAAAGTATTATGTCTTTAGCAGTTATTGCACGCGGATTTTTTGGAATCCCATTAACCTTTATTCCAAAAGATTTGGGTTTGTGTATCCATAAACACTGGGTCGCAAGTACATGCTCAACTTCGCTAGTACCTATACCAAATGCAAACGCACCAAATGCACCGTGAGTGGAAGTATGGCTATCTCCGCAGACAATTGTTATTCCAGGCAGAGTAATTCCAAGCTCTGGAGCAATTACGTGAACAATGCCTTGATCTGGGCTATTGAGGTCAAAGAGCTTTATCCCAAAATCTCCACAATTTTGTCTCAGTTGATGCATTTGAGTAGATGCATTATCATCAAGTATAGGAAGAGATCTATCAGTAGTCGGCACATTATGATCCATTGTTGCAAATGTAAGATCTGGTCTTCTGACTTTCCTATTGCTTGAACGTAATGCGCTAAACGCTTGAGGTGAGGTCACCTCGTGAATGAGATGTCTGTCAATGTAAATTAGGGACGGTCCTTTAATATCAGTCCCACGAACTACCAGATGATTGTCCCAAATCTTCCCAAATAAAGTCTTGGACATTAAATAGTTATTTAAATAATTGCGCTGAAATATAATCATTAGTAATCTTATATTTAAATAACCGACAACGAAATTTTTGGAATAATTACAGAATTACTTCCTCCCGCAAAATTGGAAATTGGAATTTGAGAATATTTAAATCAGGAGTGGTTCTGATGATGGGTAATTCACTATGAACCCACATGATAATCGCTTTGAAGGATATCTGGAAGAACATATCAAAAAAGGAACAACTACCTGTGCCCTGGCTTGCAAGGATGGGGTGGTCTTGGCCGCTGATACAAGGGCTAGCGCTGGCTTCTTTATAGCTGATAGACATGTGATGAAGATTCAAAAAGTTGATAATCATCTAGGAATGACAATCGCTGGCGGTGTAGCGGATGCACAAAATCTTGTAGATATCATGCGTTACAATGCAAACATTTACAGAATTTCAAACAAAAAGCCGTTGCCGGTCGGATCAGCTGCTAGGCTATGCTCAAATGTATTGTTTAATCAGCGATATTATCCTTACTACGTCCAAATTATTATCGCCGGTTATGACGGCCAAGGAGAAGGACAGATTTGCAATATCGATCTTTTTGGTTCTATGACAAGCGAGAAGTTCATTTCTACCGGAAGTGGTTCACCTGTTGCATATGGTTATTTGGAATCAGAATTCAAACCGGATTTAGGAGTAGATGATGCCTATAAGATAGCTATACATTCGATAGCGGCAGCCATAAGGAGGAACGCAGGTACAGGTGATGGAATAAACGTGGTCATAATCGACAAAAATGGTTATCGGGAGCTGTCCAAGGAAACTAAGCTAGCAGTCGGTGCAGTCTATTAAGCATAAATCACTCATCGCCCACTATAATGTCATTTATGGGACCTGTAGCTACGAGTCTTCCGTGATGTGGTACACCACGTATGATCTAATTTGGAAGATTGAAACTGCTAAAAGGTATCTGTACTACCTGGCCGTCTGGAATTTTCGAGTTGGAAATTTTCTCCAGTTAGAGATCTCTTCGTGTAATCTAGGTTAAAAAAATCAGAAGCAATGTGACCAATTTGTTAATAATTGGGCAGTCCAATATAGTGCGGGTAGTAGAGGATAGATGTACGTGATAAGTGCCAAACAAAAGCGTACCAGGGGTTATAGTTAATGGCTCGATCTCTGTTGCTCCGCCCTGTTTTGACTCCTCTACTACTTATCGTAAGTTGAGTGCTATTTGTATTATTAACCCTGAGAGGTAGACACATCAATTTAGCTATTTAGCTAGCCAAATATAACATTGCAATTTAACGACACTTAGATTGAGATCACTTTGGATGACTGGCTTTAGCAGCAATTGGGTAAAGGAACGTAAACTGAATACCTCCGAGCGAATCAGAGAGAGCGTGAGAGTCCAGAAACCTCTCAAACCACGTATAGATTCGAGTAAAAACAAGATAAATTTGCAAAATCAAAAGTTAGATTCGACGCTGGAAAAACTGAAAAGAAGGGAAAAATCCCTCTTTGATCAAATTGTGACTAACGTACAAAAACACGATATGCTACAGGGAAAAATGCTTTCGAGTGAGTTAGTAGAGGTCAAAAAAACGATAAAGATGGTCTCACAATTCAAGATGGCTCTAGAACAAGTACATTTTAGGTTGGAGTCTACAAGCGACATTGGTGACGTAATGAACACAGTGGCACCGGCAATGGGTGCTTTGTCACGAGTAAAATCTGGGATGTCTCAAGTTATGCCTGAGATGGACGTAGAATTAGGTGAAATCAACGGAGCCTTCAATGATATCGTGATGAATGTCGGAGAGATTGGCAATACTTCATTTACATTTAGCTCGGGAGGTGAGGATACAGACAAAATTTTGGCTGAGGCCAATGCTATTGCAGAACAAAGAATAAATGATAATTTTCCTGATATACCTGTTGGAGGATATAATGGGGCTTCCCGATCTTCTTTGAATGGACAAGCTTAATGGCTTCGAGGCTAAAAATTAAATATTAATCCTTGTGGTCTTGTGCTGGCTTGTCTATTGTTTATGGGAAAATGTAATCTAATGTCTAGATGAGGTTTGATTTAGGTGAGCAAGAAACTGAAATCCGGAGTCGTGATAATGTCAACTTTTCCCACGGAAGAATCGTTAAGGCGAATAGCACTGGAGGTGATCGCTAATAGAAAAATCTGTGCTTGCGTCAACCATGTGAAGATCAAATCTTTGTATACATGGCAGGGTAAAGTAGAAGAATGCGAAGAATTTCTGACTATCTTTAAGACTACAAAGCAGCACTCTGAGAAGCTAAAGGAAGAAATAAAGTCAAGGCATCCCTATGAAGTTCCTGAAATTGTGGAATTGACAATGGATGACGTCTCAGATGCGTATCTGAAGTGGATGATACATTCTACAAATGCGGTTCCTTGAATTGAAATGAGTAGATAGATCGAAAATGCATTTGCTTTGGTTCATAATTTCGAATATCTAAGTAAAGCTACAATCCCCCCCAGAGACGAAACCCTAAGGCCAAGATCAGTAGATGAATCGATAGCATATAGTATACCTCCGTGCATTTCAATCAAGTTCAACAAGTTCATGATAGTTTCTTCATCATAACTGCTTTTGAAAATTGCATCAGAGAAGATAACTGACTTTATATTCCTCATTGATGCAGCATCATTTATGTCTTTTATACCCAGTGCATATTTATTCTCGCCTTTGCTGATTAGCCTTAAAACTTCATCCAAAATTGACGAAACGGACGAAAGTTTACTTGAGCTCATCACTTCCTTAAGTGCAGCCGAGCGAAGGAAGACATAGATTCCGTCCTCGCCAGCAACATCTACGCCTTCAACTACCGATATTTGTTCTTTTTCAAGTTGGTATTTCGCTGTGTTAAGATAGTTAAGGAGCTTTCGTTTGGCTTCTCCTGGTCCAAATATAATTATTCTAGAGGAATAATCGTTTTGGATATTTTTCTTGATGGTTTGAATAGTGCCAGCAACATCTGCAAAATAGTTCTCAATATTGGGATTACTTTTCTGGGCCGATTGATAGCGCTTCCCGCTTTGCCCTGAATATGTGTTTGGGATCATTTCTAAATGGGTGCCAGAGACCTTAGCGACGGAAGCTTCCTGTGTATCTATCGCTACTAAAATGAATTCTTCAGAAATGCCTGACGTGGTCAGAACGCCTATTTCGGTGTCATGCCATTTCGCATCTTTCTCAATCATTATTGTGTCGTTAATGCGTACTGTCATAGAATGATGTGATCCCTTTGACACATTTTCGTTATTAGTATCAGTTATAATTCCAGTAACACGCAATCTATCGACAGAGTCGTATAGGGAGACATCTTCTACTCGTAAGCTGATCATCACCTTAATTCGGTCCCCCTTCTCAGGACGCCCGTATTGTTTAACATGTTTGATTATTCTAGTTGTCTGACCCACAACAAGATCCCCCCTTTTAATAGTCCTTCTTAATGCAAACAAATCATCGGAGTCTTTGGGAATAGTAACATATGCCCTGCCTGAATACCCTTTAGCTTCCTTCACTATCATGTAAGGTCAAATGAGTCCCAATTGCAGATAACTTGCTTAACGGATGAAACATAGCTCTAGATGGATTTTTCTCTGCGAGCTGAATGGCTCTCTTTATTGCCTTGAGAAGATCTTAAATAATTGTCCACCCATTCTTGGGTTAGTACGCCAGACTCCACTAAATTCACGAGTGCATTAGCTGATGCAACGCCATATGCTTTGCCTGATCTTCTTCTGATTTGCCGCCATTTCAGCTGAGTGTTCCCGCTCTTTGATGCGTAAATTATACCTAATATTTCCTTTGCGTTTACGAAGGTGATCTCCCTCACTTTTTTGAGGGTTACTTTGTCAGCTGCCTCGATATATATTGCACCTTGACCTTCTTCACGTTCTGGAAATACTTCGGAATCATGTAGATAACTTTCGGGAATAAAAGATCGGCACGTACTAATGATGATAAACTTCCGAAAGCTTTCAAGAGAGGCAGTAGTGACAATCTGAACCAACATATTCTTGAAAACATTTAGGTTCTTATCAAGGTTATGAAAGGATATCCGGACAATAGATTAGCGAACTGATTAAATCGAATTAGTGGACTAACACTGAACTATGCAAATGACTATGTAAAACAAAGCTGAAAATTACTTAATATCTGCAATCAATTAGGACAAACTCCAAACTCAAGATCGTCCTCATCTCTTTATTGGATCAGTAGGGCTAGGTTCGTCATTGTTTGTCCACCTTAGAGATTATGCCTCTATAAATAAAAACTGAGCCAATTCAAATACAATGATGACATTAATGTCAAACCATACTTTACTCAATGGAAGTTTGCAATTCGAATGCCTACTTATTTGACACAATCTAAGCTCCTTTAGACGTTATCTATGCAAACCCCAATCCTTGTCAGTTTCTTGTTGTTTTTGTATCTCCGCTTGCTGCATCTGCCCATAAATAATGAAAATAATCCTTTGCAAAACCTGCTAGGCCTATGTGTTCGGCCCATATTGCAATCGGTTCGAATTTTCCGACCTCGCTCTTTCCTTCACCCAACAATATCATTACTTGCCTGCTGTCTCCTATTACTCCACCGCCGAACATGTTGTTCTTTAGCCTTACATCCGCGATTCTGGATATGGTGCGAACAGTGTCTGGGCTTGTCTGTTCGGACACAAGTACAGTTATTTTAACCCCTTTATCGTGTAATATTCTCAACATCGGTTGTATGGGCCTAGCGATGTCTTCGACGACTTGTGGTAGGGCTATCAGTAACTCATGTTGACAAGTCTGCACTATCTCGTTCACTTTGGCAGCTATATTGTACATGCCTCGAACCACCCAGATCTCTGGCCTTTCTCTTAGTCCGCTCTTCTCATATACTGGCATTAACTCACCTATGATCAAGTTTTCATTGTCTTTTATTCCGCTCTCGATGCGCATCCTCCTAGCTTCAAGTGCGCTACTTGGAGACCTAGGAAAGAACTTCTGTGGTCTAGAGCTGTCAGATTCTGACCAGCCCTTATCTTCAAGACCATTAAGAACCTCATATATTTTGGAATACGGAACGCCAGATTTTTTGCTTATTTCAGATGCCGTTGATTTACCGGATTCAATAAGAGTTAAATATACCTTAATTTCGTAACCAGTCAAGCCAAGGCTTTCCATAGCTTTCCTTGACTTGTCACTTATATTCATTTAAATACCTGAATTTGTCGTGAATCACTGATATAAGTATGTTTTAAGAATCCAGCAGTCTCGGTTGGATAGATCCATGATTCATCTTTTTCCCTCACTTTAAAGCTGCAATTAACGAGTTAAGTTTGCAGATGGTGTGAAGCCATTGGAATATGAGCCAAAACCCATCAAACCAATCAAATTGCTATTAGATCAGAGTACATCTATAACTTTTATAGGCTAATAGAAGGGCCTTTGCTTATTACTCTCGTTAGGAGTCACTCATAATATAATTTATACTGAAGATTATTTCAGTATGAATTCTACTATCAATGCCAGATAAATTTGCCAGCTCCCTTATTCATTAATACCAGCAACTTCCCATTTCTTGGAAGTAACTAATCACCGTAGGAGTTGTCAGCTCACATTTATATATTAAGCACTACAGAAAAGACCAATAAAAGGAGTCGAATGATAGAATGGAACTAATCCAAATTTCTAATTTGTCCAGCAAGAGCTCTAGCTCGAAGCGTTCTATAAGGTACACGCAAAGTATATGCCCAGACTGTAACATGATCCTCGATGCAGAAGTTTTTGAACGAGAAGGCAAGGTTTTCATGACAAAAACCTGTCCAACGCACGGAGAGTGTGAAGAGCTATATTTCGGTTCATACGACATGTATAAAAAATTCAGCACTTATTGGATGGATGGGAAGGGTGCCAAGGCTCCAAACGTAATGATAGACAAGTGTGCCTGTCCAACCAATTGCGGATTATGCACCAATCACCTTTCACATTCTGGCTTGGCTAACATGATTATAACAAACAGGTGTGATCTGACTTGTTGGTATTGCTTTTTCTACGTCAAGAAAGGTTTGGAGGGCGCATATTTATACGAACCAAACCATGAACAAGTTAGGGCTATGATGAAAACGCTAAAGGCAGAAAGACCAATAGCGGGTAACTCGATTCAGATAACCGGTGGTGAGCCGATGCTGAGGGATGATATTGCAGATGTAATAAAGATAATGAAAGAAGAGGGCGTAGACCATGTGCAGCTTAATACAAATGGGATTAAACTGGCTTTGTCACCAGAAACTATGAGGCAGATAAGGACTACCGGTGTCAGCAATCTATATCTTTCCTTTGACGGGGTTAGCCCGAGAACAAACCCCAAAAATCATTGGGAGGTACCTTATACCCTAGAATCTGCACGCAAATGTGGGATGACTGTGGTATTTGTTCCAACTGTTATCAAATCTATCAATGACCATGAATTGGGCGGGATAATTAGGTATGCACAGAAGAATATGGACGTAGTTCACGCAGTCAATTTCCAACCTGTCTCACTGACAGGCAGGATGACTAAAAAGGAACGTGAAAAATATAGGATTACTATACCTGATTGCATTGAACGCATTGAAGAACAAACCAATGGTGATATCCCTTCAAGTGCATGGTTTCCGGTCCCTTCATGTATGCCTTTAACCAATGTCATCGAAGCCTTCAGCAAGAAACCAAAATATGAGCTTTCAATCCATTTCGCATGCGGTGCAGGAACTTATCTTTTTGAGGATGCATCCACTAAGAAACTCATTCCACTCACCTCATTTGTTGATCTGAAGGGTCTTCTGGAATACTTTGAAGAGAAGGCAGATGAAATGAAATCAGGAGCAAATAGATACTGGACGACTCTACAAGTAGTTCGCAACTTGAACCAATTTGTTGACAAGACTAAGCAACCAGATGGTTTAGATCTTGCCAAGATGTTTTCCAGTATCTTATTAAAGCGAAACTTTGATTCAATCGGCTCTTGGCATGGAAGGTCACTTTTCCTAGGAATGATGCATTTTCAGGATAAGTACAACGAAGACTTGGAAAGACTTCAGAGATGTGATATCCATTATTTGACGCCAGATTTGAGGATTATTCCATTCTGCGCATTTAATGTTATACCTGAGTGGTATCGCGATAGGATACAAAAGAAGTACAGTATTCCTGTGGAAGAGTGGGAGAAGGCACACGGCCAAACCTTGGAAGCAGGTTTGTACCGGGGGTTGATGAGAAGAGGTAAAGCTGATGCTCAGATGGGTTGTGCCGTATCAGAAATGCACAAAGAAGCTGCCGAAAAATCAGGGCCAACCGAGGATCACAGGGGAGTGGAGCTTCGTAATTCTATGGCAGGCGCTTAACACTTGCACTGAGTGTTCATATTCCTCAATTTTAATACCTGAAAATGTAAAACTAGTGGAGTACAAACGACTTTTTTTCCTCTGCCTATACTGACATTGGCTTTCAAAAAGGTTTATTTGAAAGAAGTAGTTGCTTCCAAATTGCACACAATGAATTATATACAATTGGAACCTCAGGCCGATGTCGCTGTAATTAAAATCAATAGGCCCGAAGCTCTCAACGCTCTGAACCTTGACGTCATTCTTGAATTATCGCGAATAATAGACATAATTGGGGTGGACGACGGTATAAAGGCGGTGATTATCACTGGTGCAGGCGAGAGATCCTTTTGCGCGGGTGCTGATATTTCATATATGGTCAATATTTCGCCGATATTGGCAGAGAAATATGCAACTACTGCACAAGAGGTACTCAATAAAATAGAAAGATTAGAAAAGCCTGTTATTGCTGCGATTAATGGATTCGCCCTGGGTGGAGGTTGTGAATTGGCTATGGTTTGTGATATAAGGATCGCCTCCAGTAACGCCATACTTGGCCAGCCAGAGGTAACGATAGGTATACCGCCAGGTTGGGGTGGGACTCAACGACTGCTAAGGCTAGTCGGACCAGCAAAGGCTAAGGAGCTAATTTTTACAGGAAAAACTTTGACGGCTGAGGAAGCGCAAAATATAGGATTGGTTAACAAAGTCGTTGCGCTAGGGGAGGGTGATGTGCTACCTCCTGAAGCTCAAGGCGACAACACAAAATCGAAAGAGCGGTCGATACAAATCTCGAGGATCCTCAATAAAAAGCTCATGGAAGATTGTCTAACACTTGCTAAACAGATTACAAGGAACAGCTTTATTGCTGTAAAAACAAGTAAGATGCTGATCAATAAAGGGATAGATGCAGATATAAGCACAGGTCTGCGCTTAGAAATTTACGGTTGGGCATTATGCTTCGCTCACGAGGATAGGGAAAAAATGATGTCAGCATTTCTCAACAAAAGCAAAAAGTAATAATCTATAGATAACATGGATATTCCGCAGTAGCCTAGTCAAGCCGTAGAAATTATTTTTGCACCTTTGCTAATTCGACATTCGAATGTTTTGCATTCGATCTTGGCTTCCTTGAACCCTTCGGACATGGATATTGCAACTTGCTTTGCATCTTTTCTATTTTTTAAAAATGAGATGATGGAGGGTCCTGCTCCACTGATAGTCGCTGCAAGGGCTCCAGAGTGAAGTGCATTTCTCTTGACTGCATCATATCCAGGAATCAATTTTTTTCTGTAGGGCTCGACTATGAGATCATCTATCCCTTTGGAAATCATTTGGACATCTTTTAAGAGAAAACCTGCAACTATTGTGCTTGCATTTGAGACATTATGAACGACGCTCTTTAATGGAACTTGCCTGGGCAAAACACGACGTGAAAGCTCAGTTTTTTTCTTTGGGACTTTTAGTGATGGAACTGCGACTACAGTAAACAGATCTTCGGGCGCATCAATTTTGATAAATTCTATTCTAGGATTGGTTCTCACTAATGTAAATCCACCGAGCAAAGAGGCAGAAACATTGTCAAAGTGTTTTGTTCCTGCACTGACAACTTCGCCCTCGGCTGCATACTCCAACAATCTATTCGTTTCGATTCCGAGATCAAATAGTCTATTGAATGCCATTGCAGCGGCAACAGCTGAGGCCGCACTGCTTCCTAGTCCCATTCCAGCAGGGACTTTCTTCTCGAGCGTGATTTCGAGATTATTTTTAATCCCAAAATCTTTAGACATCTGCCTGACAACCACGCCTGCACAGTTGTTTTCCACTATTGCAGGGATAGAAGAAGAGCCTACACCCAAAACTTTGATCACTATTTGTGCAGCTTGTTCGCTTTGTGCATTTATCGTAATCTTATCCTCAAATGCCTCCAGACTTAATCCAAAGACATCAAACCCTGGTCCCAAATTCGCTGTAGAAGATGGAGCCGTGGCTATTACTTGTCTATGCTCCATTAGGTGCCACCTATGCTTTCTTCCCCCTGACTCACAATTCTTGACAGAGCTGCAGATAAATTGGAGATCCCATTCAAATCCGACCCAGAGACAGCGATAAGATTCTGATGTAAACCAGATTTTTTCATTGTTCTGGACAGATCTTTTGTCAAAAGTGAGTATTCCGAATCCTTCTCTTTGTCTAGAGAAGACTCTAGTGAAACTGTAGAAGCTGCCCAACCTAAAACTTCATTTAACTTTTCTGCTAGCAGGTCACGCTTTGTTAAAATATTGATCTGGGCTATTTTTAATCTCAATTTTACTGCAGATGCAAGTAACTGGATTGACACAAAGTTTATTGGAGTGGACATCAACATGCCATCACAAAGAAAAAGATTAACCTTGTTATCACATTGGAAATGTGATACAAAGTATGATCCGCTTATCCTGAATGCAAATAGTTCTATTTGCCCAGGTGTATCAAAGAGAATGTAATCAGGATTTAGATTATTGACTTCGTCTTGGATCTCATCAATTCTAGTTGCAATCATATCGCTCGCCATGATAACAGATCCATTTGGTCCGAGATTGTAAGTTTCCATTAATGTATTAACATCTATAAAGTCTCTGACGTCTACGTCAGGCTTATACGGCAAATTTACGACGCCAGGGTCAAGGTTAATGCTAATGGGGAAGCTCTCGCGGTCTATATACCATTGGAGCAATCTTGATGTAAGTAGTGATTTTCCAGATCCCGCAGTACCGGTAATAAATATTGCGTTCATTTTCGATCCACCCTAGACATCACTTCGTATATTTACTTTCCAAACTGAAACATTGTAGTCCTAATATTAATTATGAATCAGTTTATACACAACTATGAGTCAGATGGGGCAATAAATCTATTTCAATTAACTATTATAGGCCAAGAGTTTTAAAGTAATGGACTACTTTTGAATTGGAGACTCCTTGCAATACCGGTGAGTGTTGTTCCACTTCTTATAATGATCTTCACAACTCATGTTTCTCCAACCGATATTTTCGCAGTAGGTGTTGTCCCCTTTATATTGTCTACCGCTTCTGTTATCGGTAAGATCATGCTTCAAGCATTTCGATTCGATTACTTCGTCAGAAAATTTATTGGAAACAATGTAAGTTCTACTAGCAAAATAATAACAGTGAGATTAGCGGGTGAATTTGTGACTCAAACCACGCCTTCGTATGTAGGTGGTGAAATTGTTAGAATCGCCTTTTTGACCAAAAATGGCGTCCTTCCTGGAAACGCTGCATGGGTGACTACAATGGAGATTGTTGCTGACGTTTTTGTGGGAACGATACTTGCCTTTATTGCAGGGGGTGTTGCTCTTT
Source organism: Nitrososphaeraceae archaeon (assembly GCA_025935105.1). GTDB lineage: Archaea > Thermoproteota > Nitrososphaeria > Nitrososphaerales > Nitrososphaeraceae > Nitrosopolaris. The sequence continues at coordinate 2,041 of JAICVW010000010.1, read as the reverse complement.
TTAGAGGAAACGACTTTATCGGGATAGCAGTCATTTTAATTGCAGTTCCAACATTCGTCTTTTGGCTACTGTTGCTCGTTTTTTCTGCAAAACGAACTCTTCGTTTGCCTTCGTTTTCAACAAAATTGTTGCAAAAATTCATTCCACCACGAAGAGCAGAACAATTAGTTAGCTCCACAAATAGTGCCATTTTCGACTTGTGCAAAATGAGTCGTCAGAACTTTAATTCTATGTGGGCCGTCAAAATCTTTTCCATGGGGCTTGCGATAACCTTCATTGCATTCTTACTACAGGGGGTCTCTTTCTTAATTTTGGCAAATGCCGTGGGTTTCAGATTGGGTCTATTTGATTCCCTGATGGCAACGTCTGCATCTACGGCATTGTCGACATTACCCATTACAGTGGGGGGATCCGGACTCGCAGAACTAGGGATATGGGCTTATACCTCTCATTTTACGGGGATCCCTTCCTTTGTGAATATTGTCAAAGATTCCCATCTGAGTTTGATAGTAGCATGGAGAATAGCCTCATATCATGTGCCACTTGTAATTATGTGGGTTGCCCTAATGAAGGTAACGACCACGAAAAATTCCTTCAACTCTCTAACAAAGAAGTTTGATTTACATAATCGCGGTTCTACCGACAGAGCCGAAGACGGTAGGGCGTAAAACAAAAGGTAGATCAAATATTCTAATACACTCAAATGACTAACGTTTGTTTTTCAGCAGAACGATGTTAGACTAGCCTCTAATGAATGTCCGGTGCTAACGGATTAGACCAAGTGGCTATTTTGTTCTGGCCTAATTGTATGGAACTATTGCATAAGGAACATAATGAATAATTAAACTCTTGCCTATCTCTGACTGTAAGTTCGGCAAATGGTCAGCTAAAGTAGCTTGTAATTCAAGTTTCTTCTTGTTCGCCAAGACCATCTGTAGATGGGACATCAGATTCAATATCCATCAGCTGCAAATCTTCCAATTCAAATCTGTATATGGAATCCATATCTAGCAAAAATTTTGTTTTCAAAAACTCGACGAGCCTAGCACTTAGATCTCCTTTAAGCATTTTAATTTTGAACTCGTATACCATGCCCTTCTTGAATTCTGCTATAACCATGGTCCTGGGAACATCTAACCCTTCTATTATTGTCCTGTTGTCAGGTAATGGCTCATACAGTTGTATGTCGATTTTACTATCTTCCTGATACATGTCCAAGATGTATCCAGATCTTTTGATAACTTGCTCATTCCCAAATTGGACTGATTTTATTTCATGTTCTGCCCATTCGGGCAGATTTTCTTCACTATGTTTGTTCGAATTAGTCTTGGCTCTGACCATATTAGGCACTTTCTAAAACTGACACGAAGTCATGTCAATATGGCACCAAAGTGATTCATACTGCACACTAATTAGCACTTACTAAATTCTCAATCGCTTGACCAATGGTCAAAGCACCTTTACTCCTTGCATACTGCTCTAAAATCTTTACCTGCTCGGGTTTAAAGCATATAGGGACGATTTTCTTGGAGTTGACATCAAACATTGTTTGCAAAGAATGGCAAGCAGGGATTATAATTGTTACTGTGCAGATGTGGTGAAGTAAGCCTTGGATAGCTATTGCTGACTCATATTTTCAACGGCTTCCTAATTTTGTTGCTTGAGATTAGTCGTGAACCTGATGTATTGAACGGTTTTTCTTATTTATCTCGTTTAGAATCAGCCGATGTGATCTTTCAGGAAAGTTGATTGGACTTTATTTCATCTTCTATAGTTTTAAAAGGTAGATAATGCCCTTTCAAAAGCCCTTTAGGTTTTTCTGAAGGTGCGCTTAAATTGCTGGCAGAATTGGTGCAATTTTTCCTCCGATACGGAGCAATAATATGAGGTTTTGCACTATCCTGAAACGCAGCTACTAAAGCCGCATTCTATACACATGTCGCACCCCTCTGTCATGATAAGTTTGGATCTACAATTCGGACATAATCCTTCGTCTGAGATCAGTTCACGTGAGTTGAGATGGTGTGCCTGCGCAGATTCT
>JAICVW010000648.1 GCA_025935105.1 Nitrososphaeraceae archaeon | reverse complement strand
ATACCTGTTAATATATCATCAGGAACGCCTACAAGATGCATAAATAATGTGATAGCGCTACCTCGGTCATCCTTATTAATTGCTTCTATAAGATTCTTTGTATACTCATGCCAAATTTCTTTAGCACCATCACCTTCATCATATGGAGCTTCATACATTGCTAGTTTTGTAACTTTATTACCCAGTTTACTTGCAGCCTCTAGTGCCAGACAAGCACCTGAGGAAATACCATAAATATATGCAGAACCGCCTGCTTCATTTATCAGTGCATCGATATCTTCAACTTCTTTTTCAACTGAATATGGCTTTGTATCCGTACTTTCTCCACGACCCCGTCTATCATAATAATATACGGTGAAATGAGATGAAAGAAGCTCTGCAAGATCTACAGAGTACAAATGAGTACTTGTTGCGCCTTCAACTAAGATAACTGTCGGGCCATTTCCCGTTTTCTCGTAAGCTATTTTTGTTCCATCTTTGGAAATTACATGTTGCATAGGAAGTAGTGTATCAAAAAGTTCTGACAAAGTATACTGGGTCAGAACTTTTTTAGAATCAGAATAATTCACAGTAAACTCATAAACGGTTGTCTGGTTTTCACAAATAACTGATATCCGGAAAATCATTCCTTGACATAGTATAGTTTATATGTTAAACTATTTAACAGTTAAACCTATATCATGAGTAAACAGCAATATATAGATCAATTATTCAACACGATGGGTCAGCTTCGGAAGCTTCTTGAAACTCAAACCCAAGAATCACATGAGGAGAAAAGTGCCACAATCATGCAGTATTCTGCTCTTATGTTTTTGAAAAGCAATAAAAGTGCCACAGTAGGCGAGCTTGCCTCTCAATTAAAGCTATCAAAGTCCTCTGCTACACAACTTATTGAACGCTTAGTGAAAGCTTCCTGGGTAGATCGAATAAACGATCAGGATGATAGGAGAATTGTTCGAATTGCTATTACATCTGCAGGAGAGCAACGAATTGTCGATCTAAAAAAGAGATTTATGGAGAAGATGGGTAAAATCCTCTCAAAAATTCCAGACGAGGATTTGAAAGAACTTATCCGTATCCATACAAACCTTATAGAAACAATTCAAAAGGAACAAAACAACTAAGATGGAACAATCAAACGAAAAAAAGGGATTTAAAAAATGGTTACCACTAGCCATATTAAGTATTGGATTTATCATTATTATTCTTGATACAACTATCTTGAATGTATCGCTCAGAGCGATTATTAATGATCTCCATACCAATATTCAAAGTATCCAGTGGGTTATTACCGCATATTCCTTAATGATTGCTGCCTTTACTGTTACAGGAGGAAGGCTTGGAGATTTGTTTGGAAGAAAGAAAATGTTCATGTTAGGAGCCATAATTTTTGCTATTGGTTCATTCCTTGCTTCAATTAGTACTTCTGTCGGTATGCTTATCGCCGGAGAAGCGATTATTGAAGGTGTGGGAGCTGCTCTTATGACTCCTGCCACCATGTCACTGATTGTCTCAAACTACAAAGGACGAGATCGTCAAATTGGATTTGGTGTATGGGGAGCGATAGCCGGAGGAGCTGCTGCTCTGGGACCGGTTATTGGTGGTTGGATAACTACGTACTCTTCATGGCGATGGGCATTTCGGATCAATGTAGGTATTGCAGCTATCTTGTTAATTGGTTCATTTTTCATAGCGGAGTCTCAAGATAAAGAGGAAAAAGCATCACTTGATATTATTGGTGTTATTCTTTCAGCGTTTGGATTATTAGCAACTGTATTTGGATTTATTAAAGGATCAGACTATGGATGGCTTACTATGAAGGAAACAATAACCTTTCTTGGAGTAACCTTTGCTCAGGGTAGGATTTCTCTTGTTCCGATTGCAATTGCTGTTGGAATAGTTATCCTTTTTCTTTTCGGTCTATGGGAAAATCATATAACAAAACAGGGCAGAACTCCTTTAGTTTCATTCAAGTTATTTAAAAACTCTCAATTTACCCTGGCCATCGCAATTACCAGTATTCTTTCACTCGGTATGTCGGGCTTGTCATTTGCAATCCCTGTTTTCCTTCAAGCAGTGAAACATTTAAACCCTTTGGATACCGGTTTTGCTATGTTGCCAATGACGTTAACACTTCTCGTTGCAGCTCCACTTTCCGCTGTAATTAGCAAATATATAACTCCTAAAAGAATTATT
>JAICVW010000720.1 GCA_025935105.1 Nitrososphaeraceae archaeon | reverse complement strand
GTGTGCGCAATTCATTTTGTTGTTCCTCAAGATAAGAAAGGCCTTCAATAAAGCTTCTATCTTCGTCCTGTAATTTAAGTGTTGCCTTATCCGATTCTTCTAATGGAGTTTTGTTTGGATATATTGCTGCTGCAAGATCCCTATAATCCTCTATATCCCCACAAACAACATGCACTACACCTATGTTATTCAACTCATTTGGCCGAGCAGGTAGCCCAATCCAAATTTTTGCTTTTTGTTCATCAGCAACATGATACGAGGGCACACCTTCTTTAGTATTATCAAGTATATATCGTATTGCAGCAAGACTATCAATTCCAATTACCTGAGGATTATATGATTTCATTCTCAGAGCAACTTCAGGATTCCAGATATGCGCGGTAAGATCTCCTGCATTAAAACGATTCTCTATAGCTTTGTATCCTTCCATGTCAAGATCATTTGGATGGAATGCTGGTTCAAAATGAATATTTGGAAATAGCTCTTGCCTTTCTAGGTTACCCAACTCAAGTGGCGGCTTGGTATTTTCCAAATAGGTGCCTTTATTTTCAGCCATAGTTTATTTATATTATAGAACAGCGTTAAAGTGACAAAAAGGTTGAAACCCAAGATTGGCTGGGATAGTAGCTGATTTCCGAAGATCAAGTTATTTAATAATGGGTAAAACTTACTGTTGGAGCGATTATTCTTACGAACTGTTCTCTGTCTTTGCTGATCATTTATATATTTAAAGTGGCCTTCTATTAACTCTTTCCATATATTTTTAACAACTCATTCATTTGCGGCCGAAAGACTGATAAATACTATCTTGATAATACTTACTGACTTATTTATTATCCACTTAGATTATGGAGCGGATTGATCAATATGTTAACTGTCTTTCTCATTTAGCTGTAGCTCCAGGTTTTTATGATCAGAGAAGAGCCCCACTTCCTCCGGTTGAAAGCTGCTATCCAGACTACTTGCGCGATAGGATGATGATTCAGGATAGTCGAGCCTACCGCCGTTTGGGAGAAAAAACTCAGGTCTTTACTCAACATCCTAACCCGCATATCAGGCAAAGATCAACCCATGTAATTGAAGTGAATACAACTGCCACTAAAATTGCCGTTCTAACTGGTTTAGATCGAGACTTAACTGAGGCAATTGCTTGGGGACATGATATCGGTCATACCCCATTTGGCCATATGGGAGAGAGGGTCTTAACACAAACTACTGGCCGCCGTTTTACTCACGAAATATTCGGTACAATTGTGGCCCAGGAAATTGAAAGACAAGGTAAAGGTCTAAACTTAACTAGGGGAACTTTGCTAGGAATGAGGTGGCACTCTGGCTGGAATGAGATCCCAGAGAATGTTGAGGTTCCAGCTGAGGCGCGGGTTGTAATGATGGCGGATAAGATTGCCTACACTTTTGCTGATGTGAATGATGTGGAAAGACTAAATTTCGGCGATATTCCGACGATGCTTAAAAAAGCAGGTGAATTTGGAGAAAGTCAAAGATTACGGGTTGCAGCCTGTGTTCATGCTTTGGTCAGAGAAAGTGCCGAGCAAGGAACGCTTTCTTTTGAGAGATCAGAAGTCGCACAGAAATTTCTTGAATTGAGAAAATGGATGTATGACAATGTTTATTTACAGTATGAACCCGGCCGGAAATTCCAGGAACAAATGCTGACGGCAGCATATGACTTCATCGGC
>JAICVW010000150.1 GCA_025935105.1 Nitrososphaeraceae archaeon | reverse complement strand
CCAAAACCCATTGAATTGAGATTCTCAGATGGAATCAGAACTATTGTATTACCCTGAACTTTTATTGATTCATACAGCATATTTGATTGCCTCAATGCATATGCTATAGGATTATTTGTATATACTTTGGCTGCTTCTACGAATCTTGCTGCTACTTGAATCTCTGATTCACCAAATATCACTCTTGCATTTTTCTCTCTTTCAGCTTGAGCCTGCATTGACATTGCATTCTCTAGTTCCTGTGGGATAATTACTTGTCTTATTTCTACTCCTGTTACCTCAATACCCCAGTTACTAGCTTCTTGAGCTATTACAGATTTAATAAGATTATTTATGTCAACTCTTTTTGATAGTATTTCTTGAAATAAAGCAGAACCAATATTGTTTCTGAGAGTAGTTTGCGAAACTTGTTGTATCATTTCATTAAAGTTTTCTACATTTAATAGAGCATCTTTAGATCTATCTTCTATTATTCTATACCGAAGTATTGCATCAATAGTTACAGGAACGTTATCCCTTGTAAGCATCCTCTCAGCCTTAAATTCTCGTACCTTTTCTCTTATATCTACTACAAGAACGCTATCTGCAAATGGTATCCTCGTTTGAATACCTGGACCAACCCGTTTCTGATATTTCCCTAATCTGAGAATTATTGCTCTATCATGCTTTGTTGCATGAATCTGATTTTAGTCTTCTAACTCTGAAATTTTCGGCTAAAGAGAGTAATTTCGTATTTGATACGTTCTTGAGAATTGCCAAAGTCGTTGCCTTACAACGATTTTCTGAATCATGCAACAAAACACTCTATCATATTGTTTGATGATAATTAGAAATGAAGATATAATCACAGCAACTCCTGCAGCAATTGCTAAATAAGTTATTACTACGCTGTTTAATGATAATCCAATTCCAATTCCAATAATTAAAATGATTACTCCAGCAATAAGCTGTGTTCCAGAACCCTTTTTCATAACATCTGCGATACCTGGTATCGACGTTTCCCTGTACATTTATCTATCTGTATAATATTGCGCAACATTAGGCATAAAGGTTTAGACTTCTTATCAAATAAGGTGATGGTAATAAGTTATGTTTATGATTAGATTTATGATATCTAAAGTACTAATAATAATATATTAATTGATCCTATTGAAGATAAGAATAATTGCGTTTGTTTGCTATGTAATCATTATGAAGATACATAGCTCCCATTTCCATGGCTTGAACACTATTTACTATAATGTCATCAGCTGCTCAATGGCTGATAATTAACCTACCTTCTTTTCTCTCAATTGCATTTTCATCTTAGGTTTCATTTACAAGTCATTAACAATACTGCTTGGCACTTTAAGGAGATGCAAAAGCAGATGATAATGAAACAGCATAACAAGCAGTTCGAAACTGGCTAGGTTCAGAACGTTGGCTTTGGCATCTCATATAATTATGAATCGTTCATTCATACTGCGTATTTCAAAAATAAAAAATTATAAATTATTGATTTTATGCCTACTATTCATACAAAGATCGAGTATATTCTAAAGTTTCATAAATTACTCTACTAAATACGCTTAATGACCATTGAAAGACGAGGTATAGTTATGACTATCGATAGCGATTGTGAGGCTAATACGCTCATTACAGGAACGTTACAGCTAAGAGGATTCAAAGTTTTTAAAGTAATGAACGTAGAAGAAGCATTAAAAAAATTGAATGAAGTACAAGGCTGGTTTGATGCAGTGATACTTGTAGGCGATATAGCAATGACTCATGGAGGAATGCTAATTTCTAAAATAAAGCAAATCAATTCTAATATACAAATACTTGCCGTAGCTGAACATCATTCTGATGAGGCAAAAGTTTTGGAATATGGAGCAGATGAATTTACTATTAAACCAATTAGTACTGAAACTGTAGTTAACAAATTGGTTGCGATGTTAGAACACGAAAAAGCCACAGATAAGAGTCTTGCTTAGAGGGAGGGGCCCAGTCTAACCTAACCTAATTACCTTCTCTAAGTATGTTGCACGATGAGTAATTTATATAACATGTAGGTTGTGATATAATTTGATTTATTGCAAATGTCATCATTAATACAACAAGACCAACCAAGGAAGGATATGTCTTATTTGCAAAATATTCTTAATGACGATTCACTTACTTTTGCAGAAAAAGCAATAAGTATAAAGAATATTGAACCACGCAATAATGAATCCAAGGCAATATTTACTGCAGGAGATATCGTTATTGTAGATGTTGATCTTGCTATGGCACAAGATAGTACTGGCCCTCTGGCCATACGTTCGTTAAATGAAATGGGGATAGACAAGATCTATGATCCTTCTAAGGTATTACTGGTCATAGATCACACATTCCCTGCAGCAGATGAAAAGGTGGCAAATTTACATGCTATGATAAGAGATTTTGTCTCAAAGCATAACTGTATGTTAGTGGAAGGCTCAATATCACACCAATATATTCTTGAATATCTTGCTAATCCAGGCATGGTCATATTAGGCGCAGACTCACATACTTGTCAAGCAGGTTGTGTCTCAGCATTTGCAAGTGGGATTGGAAGTACAGAGATTGCAGCTGTATGGGCAACCGGCCAGCTATGGTTAAGAGTACCTGAAACTATCAAGATTAATCTTTCTGGAGCTTTTAAAAAGGGTGTTTTTGCGCGGGACCTGATTTTGGACTATATCGGGAAAGTAGGCGAAGATGGAGCGAATTACAATGCGTTAGAATGGAATTTTTCTACCGATGAGGTTAAACAACAATTTAGCATAGATTCAAGAGCATGTATAAGCAATGCATCAATGGAATCTGGAGTCAAGATCTCGGTGTTCCCAGTTGACGATATTACAAGAAATTACTTAGACCAAAATCCTAGAATTAATGGTACACAACGAATCGAGATTCAGTCAGGTAGCTCAGCCAAGTTTAAGGACGAAATAGAAATAGAATGTAACAAAATAGAACCACAGGTTTCCGGTCCAGATAATATTGACAAGGTACATACAGTTGACGAATTAGGTATTATGGAAATCGATCAGGCATTTATTGGCTCGTCTACAAATGGAAGAATTGAAGATTTAGAAATAGCAGCCCGCATACTTAAAGGCAGAAAGGTCCATAAAAATACAAGATGTGTTGTTACACCTGCTTCTGTGAAAGTGTATGAAGAAGCTATTAGGCGAGGTTTTGTAGAGACCTTTCTTGAATCAGGAGCAGTATTTACCAACGCTACATGCGGTGCGTGTGTTGGTACGCATTTGGGGGCTTTGGGAGAAAATGAAATTTGTATATCTTCTTCATCAAGGAACTTTGTTGGAAGAATGGGAGCTCTATCATCAAAAATTTATCTAGCATCCCCTGCTACGGTAGCAGCATCTGCTTTAGAAGGTAAAATAGCTGATTCCAAGGAATATCTATGACAATTAATAAAGATATGTCGCCTCAAGCATCAAATACTAGCGTTTCGAAAGGAAAAGCATGGGTTTTTGGAGATAACATTAACACCGACATTATCATACCTTTTAGATTCAAGAGTAGAACTAATGATCCTTATGAGTTGGCAAAGTATGCTATGTATGTATGGCTTCGATCCTGATTTTCATACCAAAATCTCCTATGGTGATGTAATAATAGCAGGCAGAAATTTTGGAGGAGGCTCAAGTAGGGAACAAGCCCCAGTAGCGTTAAAATATGCAGGAATTTCAGCTGTAGTAGCTGAAAGCTTCGCACGTATATTTTACAGAAATGCATTTGCCATTGGATTACCTGCACTTGAAATACCGGAAATAAAAGGAAAAGTAAATCATGGAGATAAACTAAGAATAGACATAACCACGTTTACTGCTGAAAATAGTAGAACCAAAGAGATATTCCAGGCTAAAAAAGTACCCGAGTTTATGCAACAAATGTTACTCGAAGGCGGGCTAGTGGAATACTACAAAAAATATAAACGGTTTCCTTGGATTCCCTAGTCCTTTGATTAAATATCACAATTATTAATTAGAGTACTTTCGTTTCTTTAAATAGCCTTACTTTTTCGTTGACGTTCATTTTGTCCAATTTTCGTGCGTATTTTGAGGCTATTTTATCATTCCAAGTATTCATTATTTTTTTTATTATCACATCTAATTCAGCTGGATTTTCCAAATCATTTATTTCCTCCATTTTCATGTGTATGAAAGCTTGTACGTCGTCCATTGCTGATCCCACAGGAGAACGTGGTAAACCGTATTCGTTTGTAAATTTCTTGAGATTATGCTTAGCATGTTTTTGTTTAGGATTGTATTTCAGACATGTCTTCCATGCTTCGAGTGCTTCTTCTCTTCTTCTTTCTTCCCATAGAGCAGAACCTAAATTTTGATAAGCATTTGCTTTCTCTTCCTTTGAATCATTAGGATAGTTGCGTATAGCCCTCTTATATGCGGTAATTGATTTATTCCACTGCTTTTTACCCTGATAAATGAAGCCTAGGTCATAAAATGCTCTCGGATAATTAGGGACTTGCGCAAGTATTTTATCCAGCCAGGCTTTTGCCTCACTTAATTTATTTTCAGATATAAAAATCTCAGCCATCATCGCCATAATTTCTGGATCGTTGGAAGCTACTTTTAAAACCTCAGTCAGAACATTTTTCGCTTCGTCGTATTTCTTTTCGAGAGACAATCTAATGGCTAACTCAAATCCTCCATTTCTTATCTCATCGAAAGTTGGGACATGATCATCCATAATTAAGAACGGAATTATCATATTCTTGAGTGTTTCGTCGTCTCATTAGCACTTAATCTGCATATAAAAAGGATATATCAACTAAGGGGTTGTTGCTTAATTTGATATCACATATTGTGTCATCTTTAGTCCCAGTTTGTTTACGCATTGTAATCTGTTAAGCACCTTTAGATTTCAGCCTATTGATTTAATTAATCCGAATCTTTTCTGATTATTCTTCAATCTGAGTCTGCAATAAAGCTGATGATGTTTATTTTCTTCAGCACCAAATATTCCCTCTACTGCGCCCCTCTTACCTTCATTCATTCTCTCTAAATCATCATACCAACCATCCATGACATCGAAGTCTAGGACAACTTCACCTCGTCTAACCAGTGATTCATTGTAGGAAGCCCAATTAACCACACTAAATGTTAGCTGGGTCAGCTAAACATAGCGTGGTCAACTAAACCTGACCAATGTGATAGTAATTTGTGCAACAAAGGCCTAACCGGTATAGATTTCTAAGGCTGGAGTTGCACTCTTAAGCACAGCCATTGGGTCGTTTCCTTATCCATAAATGCCACAAATATTACGAAATATTCCTATAAATAATAAATAACATTTGGAAACAGTGTCATCCCGCAGTTTGCTAAAATGAAATCTACTCTTAAGAGAAAAGTATATCAGCGGTAAAGCAGTTTAGCGATCTCCAATTAGAGTGTAAAGAGTTCACCTGTCATATCTCTTACTCATAAGTGTATCTCATTAGCTATACTTCAAAACCAAAGTAAGAATATCGAAAGAAGCATGGCCAGATCTGTTTACCTGTTACGCAATCCATAGTATTTTGTCTGAAAACTTATCCTAAAAATGTCTTTTTTATACTATGAGAGACGAAGACATGAGTTATGCAACAAAGCAGTATACGGGGAACTCAGAATGTAGTATATAGAACCGTCAAAGTCGGACAAGATGTCGTACGTTGCAAATAAGACTGCAAACATACTCGCTTAAGACCATGTCAAATATGAGATTCCGTTGCTCACAATATGTCTAGTCATTGCGGTTGCTACTCGCTTGGGATTCCATCAATTACAAATGTACATTACTCCTAATTTTCAGAATCTAACTCTTGTATCCAGTACCAGACCGAAACATAGCTCTGGATACTTCTAAGACTCAAGCCAAGAAATATAGAATTAAGGCAATCCATAACGCAAGGTTTGGTCCCTATAATCAATCAAGCTTTGGACACTATTCTTTGCTTAGCTTAACTTGGCTTAACTCAGTAGTGCATGCTTATGTTATTATAATATACAATATGCTGAATTCTAACCGATGAATGCCAAATTAACGCCATCACCGCCATCATCGTTGGCAACAATCCCAGCAATTTCCATGTTAAATGTCATATTCTTTTGTTTGTGTTGTTGTTGACTTGTTGTTGTTGTCAATGATAAGTTTAGCCTATTTTTGTTTTTATAATAAGCTTAACTGTCATGTGTAACAGGATTGTATTTAGAGAATATCTCAATAATCCTATCTACTTGAGCAATATTCCTATCAGATCCCGCCAACCTAGCTATTCTAATACATTCTCTAATATTGGTACTTCCAAGCCTATTAAATACAGTATCAGCAATAATGGTAGCAATATCTCTATCTACCCCTTCTCCTTATCTAAAACCTCTACAGCAATATTGACAAATTCTTGCTCCGTATACGGCTTCAAATGTATATACTTGAATCTGGTTAGAAGTGGAGGTAATAATTTGTCTGTACTGTTAGATGAGGCTGCTGGAGCTGTCACTGGAAGGTAGAACAGGAACTATCTTAGCAGCT
>JAICVW010000169.1 GCA_025935105.1 Nitrososphaeraceae archaeon | reverse complement strand
TAAGATAGCAATTGGAGGAGGCACAGTTTCTTTCTCGCATGGTACTGTCTATAATCCCACGAGTGCTATTCTGGAAATATTCAAAGGTAGGCAATTCATGCTTTTTGGTGGTCAAGTTGAAGCGGAAATGACCACGCCAACAGGCGCAGCGCTTCTGGTCAACCTTGCAACTGAGAGTGTTTATCATTATCCAGACCTCATGCCTACTATGGTAGGTTATGGCGCTGGACAGAAGACTTTCGATCATCCGAATATTTTAAGAATAGTCATAGGAGAAGAGCCACTCCTAAATAGTTTACAAACTGATTCCGTTTGCCTGGTAGAGACTGTGGTAGATGACATTTCGGGAGAAGTAATCGGAAATATGATAGAACGATTATCCTCGGGGATGGTAAAAGATATTATTGTTATTCCTGGAATAACAAAAAAAAACAGACCCTCTAGCCTGATTAGAGTTATATGTGATCATTCAAAATTGAACAGTATCGTGACTGTTCTTTTCACGGAAACAGGTACCCTTGGTGCGATGATTCAAGATGTCACTAGAGTCACTAGTCCCAGGAGTATAGTTACTATGATGGTTAATGTTTCTGGCCTAGATTTCCAAATCCGAGTCAAGATTACAAAAGGAGCTGACTCCAAATTAGTAAGTTTTAAGCCAGAGTTCGATGACGTCAAGCACATTGCTCTTGCCACTGGCTTACCTGTCAAAAGGGCTTTGGAATTAATTTCCTCAGATATAACTGGCAAAATAGGTGGTTTATAATACATGACTTACAAGGATTGCTCTCAGGAGCTAGTCAAGTGGTTTTCGAGTAATGGCAGTAAAGTAGTGATTGCTCTGTCAGGAGGAGTCGATAGCGCTGTCGTTGCGTGTGCAGCTAAAATGGCTCTCAATAAAAATGCTACTGCAATCACAGCAAACTATAGAACTTTATCAAAGGAAGAACTCTCATCGGCAATTTCTGTTGCTAAACAGATCGGGATTAGTCACAAGATGATTCAGTACGATGAAGTATCAAATCCCGAGTTCGCAAAGAATGACGAATTAAGATGCTATCATTGTAGGAGTGAGCTTGGATCGAGGTTAGCCAACGAGGCAGCCAGATTGAACGCCGACCTCATCGTCGACGGCACACATAAAGATGATATTCAAGATATTAGACCAGGGTTTAGGGCATTAAGGGAACATAATGTAAGAAGCCCGTTGGCCGAATTAGGGATTTCAAAGGCACAAGTTAGAACGCTAGCTCGAACCTTTAAATTGTCAGTTCACGATAAACCTTCAAATTCCTGTCTTGCATCACGTATCGAAAGGGGCTCAATAGTTACTTATGAAAAACTCGAGCGAATTGAGAAGGCTGAGGGTATCGTAAAGGAATTGTTTTGTATCAGACAGGTCAGAGTCAGGGATCACGGAGATATTGCAAGGGTTGAGGTTCCAAAAGAGCTTTTCCCTAAATTGTTTGACGCCACCAAACTGGGGACCATGGATACTCTTTTGCGAAACCTTGGGTTCAGATACATCACACTTGACGCAAGGGGCTATCGTACTGGTAGTATGAATCTGGCATAATAGAAAATGGATGACATTAATAAACTAATTTATTTTGACAATGCTGCGTCGACTCCTTTATTGGATGAGATCACGAGCGAAATATTACCGTACCTCAGGTCGCACTACGGTAATCCATCCTCTTTACACAGACTTGGAAGAGAATCATTTCAAGCTATTGAAAAAGCAAGAACTCGCGTTGCTTCATTGATAGGATCCAAAAAAAAGGAAATAATTTTCACGTCAGGTGGTACTGAAGCAAATAATCTTGCTATCAAAGGGATTACTAACCGGCTAAATAGGCTAAATCCGAAAAGAAAGTGCGTAATTACAAGTTCAATTGAACATGAATCAGTTTTAGGAACGGTTAAAGATCTTGAAAAAAATGGATTCAACGTACGTTTCGTTCCAACCACCTTGAATGGTCAAATCGAACCCGAGTGTCTCAAAAAGACAATACCTTCAAATGAAGTAGCATTAGTTAGCGTAATGCTATCGAATAACGAAGTTGGTACTTTACAACCTGTCAAAGAACTGGCTGCAATAACCCATCACTATGGAGGTCTTTTCCACACAGATGCTGTCCAAGCTATTGGAAAGATACCAGTAGACGTTAAACAGCTGGATGTAGACCTCCTTTCAATGTCCTCTCACAAGATTCATGGACCTAAAGGTGTTGGAGCTCTGTATCTGAAACGAGGATTGATGCTGGATCCCATCGTGAGCGGCGGCGGGCAGGAATCAGATTTTAGATCTGGAACTGAAAACGTCCATGGCATCGTTGGATTCGGCAAAGCTTGCGAGATTGCGTCCTCCAGATTGGAAGAATCTAGGGCCTTGTTAATTGCGCTTAGAGATTATTTGATTTTCCACGTCCTAGATAAGATCCCAGACTCTCGCGTGAACTGTTCTACGGAGAACAGAATTCCCAATATCGCCCACTTTACATTTTTTGGAGTTCAAGGAGAAGATCTTGTGAACAAGCTGGATGAGCACGGAATCGCTGCTTCAACTGGTTCAGCTTGCTCTTCGAAACACCAAAAACCATCGCATGTCTTAAAGGCAATGGGATTTTCGTACGCAGAAGTAACCGGATCGCTTCGCCTAAGTATGAGCATTCTTAATACCAAAGGCGAAATAGATCGGGCTATTCCCATTTTAGCAGAGATCGTTGCAGACCTCCGAAGCCGTTCTCCATTTGCTAAGAGCAAGTAGAGCTAGATTAGCAAATTTCAGTCACACTATATTTCGCCTCCTGAATGCTTGTTTCGGCGTCACCCTAATTAAGTGGATTTATAGTTGAGGCCCTCTGCCCTTCTATAGTTACTGCCGAACTTGGAGTGGTCTTAATACGGCATATCCCGGAATAAGCCCCGTAACTTCTGTGGAATCCTGATCCTTCATTCAACCCTCCAAGAATTACAGAAGTAATGGTACTTACATTTGGGCAAACGTTGTGGGAAAGAGATGTTTTCACTTGAAGCCTTGGAAATACACGATCTGGGATGCGCTAAAGACGTTTTGCGTCTGAGGGTGGCAATGGTTTCGCGACAGCTGCTGCCCCAAGAATAATCAACTAACTAACTGTGCTATCGCTAATCGCATAAGAGTAGCCTCACCAGCTCTACGTCCAATGCTTCGAGATGGCTGAGTGGAATTGGCTTCACTTCTGGTGCACTTGACGTGGAGTTTCCTCTTCGTTTCTTCCTTACCGAAGGCGGCAGACCCGAGTGACGAGACGAGGTGATTCCCATGACTAACTAACTTAAGGTTCGCAACAAAGTATTTGAGGATACAACACAAGGCAAGCGAGAAATAGGTCGGGTCTAGGAAGCTAAACTACTGGCCGTAATGACAAAAAATTGTTTCATGTAAAAGGCCTGGAATAGAATCTAATTTTCTTAAACTCAGTGACCTCCGAATATGTGATGCATGTTGGGATAAGCACATGGAAAGACCATGATTACACGCCTCGCCTCGCCGACATATTGTGAGCCTACTTTCAGTCATGAAGGGAGTGGCAACAAGACGAGACGGATGTTAGGAGGTTTTACTATGATTATTGGTACGCATCTAATATTATAATGAATCAGCCAGCCTGCCAGCCAGCTACGTGTTTAAATCATGGAACTACATAGTATGTGTTACTGGTTTCCCACTAGTTAGCCACGCTGATGGATCAAGTGCTGTAGGAACATTACAGACAATGTCACATTGCTAAGATGGTAACTTTAAGATCCAATTGTTCTTTGCAATTCATTTTGAGATACCAATTTGAACTCATCTGAATAGTGATTTGAAATGCTACTCTAAATTTTCTTACCGAATCACCTATTTCTTGGATTACATTTTAGTAGGCTAGTGAAGAAATCAAAGGGGCAATAGTAGTAATAATACCAAAGCAAAAGAGGCCAAAAATTTTCTACCAACACTACAAGAAAGTCAGAAGTTGTGTGGATAAAAAGATTCTTTGTTTGGATGGCTTAGTTTTAGACGGATCAATAGTCGATACGTGAGCTTGGTAACGACCTTATCTGTATAGGATTTGTTCAACTTTGTATAATGATAATAATGAGACTTTTCAGATGTTCTAAGAACAGAACAGTTTTCTATGACTTGTTATCGCACCTCACTAATCTATCGTAGGAATGGACGTACAGCATACAACAGGCTTGGCTGTTACCAACCAACCTTCAAACTTAACCCTACTCAGTAGCCAATCCTACAGATAGTCCTAGTTACACAGTTATCCAGGAATACATGAGGAGATGGTCAGGCTTGGACGTGTTAGTGTATAATACTTGCCAACAGTGGAGGTCTAAATATAGTTTTTAATATTTTAACCCATGTGGGTCGTGTGCGTCATAAGGTGCACATGACCCGTGTAACGGTTCGGCTAGAAAGACCCGACCTCATCATTTCTTGACGAATAAACTGGCCTATTTCCTTAAGGGTAAAACCCTCAGATTCACCTATTGCTATTACTTCATTAACAGTCTCATTCAGAGAACGGAATATAACAACACAATTCCTTATCTTCTCTTAGAGTATGGCAGAAGGCTTTCTTTTGTTATGATTAGTAGTAGCAGTGACTACTTGCATAGTACGATAAATTCTAATTTATGAAATAAGGATAAAGGACAATTTTTGTTTGGCAGCTGCTAAATTACTGACGTTTAACTGGTAGTTGTGGATTTTCATCCCAACCTAACCTAGTTGCCGCTAGCGTACAAAGAAATGGGCGGGTATACGCACAACGACTTACCATACATTATGGAGCGAATTAGCACCCTTTTGAAGGATAATTTGGTGCTCCTTGATGGCTTACTTTTCTCTGCACAGATACTTGATCGCATCCTAGGGCCACTCATTACCTTTACCAATGTTCTTTGCTCCGACGTCAATAATGAGACCACACTCATCTTTAGTTTTATCGAGATCCACATAATTAACTTTTACACCAACACGTGAATTACTACCGTAAAACTTCCCCTTTGATATGAAAATAGTTCTATATTTGTCTGGAAATGTATTTAATGAAGGCTCTTTCGTTTTGTCTGAAGATAAGTAAGCTATCCCATTTTTATATATCAGTACTAGAGGGAGGGATGATTCAAGTTCTGTTGTTAACAATTTGACGTCCAGTATCCTATTCGGAACGTTCCCATAATCCTTAAGACTGATGGTTATCCCCCCACCAGACTCACCCATTTTCTTCAGACATGCTTATCCAACCGCGTCCTTGCATTATAACAATCTGTTTTCTAGTTTGATTAAAGTGAAAGCCAACGAAAATAAATGCTCCTAGAGTAGCAAATCCACTTATTACTTGTGAAGTGACAACCCAAAAATCCAATCTGCTATGGCCTCAGCTACCGACAAAGACAAGGTTCAGAGACTTCCATTTATCTCAAGTCTCCAAGCTTTGCTGGCACAAGGTTAACCTCATTTTCCTTCTTCTTTTCATCGTCTTCAACCTTAACAACAGCAGAAAGAATTTCCCCTATCTTTACATTCGTGTTATTGCATTCGGTTGATCGTGTTAATTCTGGCTCAGGCACTAATGGCATAAACTGGAAAGTCTTATGATACCGTACCTTTTTAGTTCTAACCTGTACTTTTCGAGTGTTCTTTCGTCACTTCCAAATGCAAACTTTATTGCGTTCTTTAAATGCCGAAACCAGGCTCCTATCTATGGTTGCCAACAAGGTAATCAAGCATCTTATCGCTAGCCTTAACAATTCTTTAAGGAATTAGAAAAATTTATTCTTGCGCATACGTTGGTGTGCCAATGCTTCTTTCTGTTCTCATTAACATCAGAATTGCCAGCTTTGGTTGCTCCATATAGTGGCTCCCCGGGACCAAGTAAATTAAACATGTGTGCGGCTTTCAATAATTGTGATTCGATTCGAAATACTTACTAACGTAATCTAACCCAAGGTATTGATTATTCGATAACTGCAATCACGTCATTTCTGCTGACTGTGGCGCCTTTCTTTACCACTATATCTCTAATTGGGCCATCCTTGTGTTACTTAACGCAAACCTGAATCTTCATCCACTCTATAATTACTATAGAGTCGCCACTTTTCACTGATGTTCCTTTGGTTGATTTTATATTAACGACTCTACCAGGAATTTGACTTGTC
>JAICVW010000315.1 GCA_025935105.1 Nitrososphaeraceae archaeon | reverse complement strand
TATCCTAAGTAAATTAAAATTATACTTTGTAACACCACTATAATAGGTATATTATCTCCAATTAGTGGTAACCATGGAGAGATGAAAAGTATAACCCAACCATATCTTTTCAATAATGAAGATTCCCTATGCTCGCTTTTTTCATTTGGTTTTTATGGAACAGTTTTAACTGATGCCGTCATAACTAAACTCTTGTCCTGTGATTTTACATATGCTTGTTTGAGTCTATTAGCCTGCAAGGTCAGTCATATCCCTGACTACCATGTACCGTGCCTTTTCGGATTTCCTTCATTACTGGCTGACTTGAGCTCTAGGCTTTGTATTGGATCGGATAGTTTCACTCTCTTTCTTAAATATACGGACAGGATTACAGATAACACCGAAATTGAGGCTGCTGTTAAAAATATGAGGCTGTAAGCTGATTGCGAGGGAAACAATGAACCCGTTCCCTTTGCAAATTCTTGATTCATTTGCATATAAATACCTGCAATTGCAGGTCCAATTGAACTGCCAATGAGGAAAAGCACTACTGACATACCCAAAGACACTCCACTGAATTGTATAGGAGTATATTCCATTGTGATATTGAATGCACCTACTTGTATCAAAGAAATTCCCACTGCTATAATTGCTAGACTTATCGTAACTGCGGATTCCGTAGGGTGAAACATAAATAGACAGAAGAATCCTATTGTCATAACAGCTGTGCCCGCAATTGTTGGTTTGAGGTTTCCCATCTTGGATACAATGAAGCCTGAAGATGGAGCAAAAATTAGAATGACTATCATAAATGGCAACTGAACCATTGCAGTAGTTACTGCATCCCCACCAAAACCAAGAGGATAAGGGCTTCTTACCAGTATGGGGATAGTCTGATAGACCATAAACATAGTAATGCCAAAAATCAAGATAATGATATTTGCAGGAAGGAGTACTTTATGCGTCATTAAACCGAGTTCAATCAAAGGAGAGGCCGCTTTTCTTTCAAAATTGACAAACAATGCTAACGATCCTATCGATAGCAGGGCCAAGAAAACAACAGTCAGTTGCGCAAACGAATTTAGATGATTATTACCAACAAATGTAAGTGCAAGCAAAAATGATGCAATTGTAGCTGCTAATGCGATACCCCCTTTTAAGTCGATACTTTTGGAAGTGTCAACATTCTTGATCTCTTTTGGGTGCTCCCGGTTAGCAATACTTTTATCCTTCGCTTCATTCGCAGAGGTTAACTTCCCTTTACAATCCACGATGACTCGATTGATTACCACCCATAGAATAATGGCAGCTGGTACTATTGAGAGGAATGTGGCATGCCAACCAAAGTTTTTGACTATAGTTCCGCCAATTGCCAAACCTACGACAGATCCCGCAGCAAACATAGAGCTAAAGACCCCAACGCCTATGGCAAGTTTATCTTTAGGCAGCTGATCCCTTATGATTCCAAATGCTATCGGGAACATGGATATACCCATTCCCTGAATGACTCTTGCAATTATAAGAAAATCGATGTCTTTAGAGAGTCCTCCAACAGAGATTCCTATTATATATATAACGAATATTACTAGTACCATTTTCTTTCTGCCATAAATATCAGATAATTTGCCTGCAATAGGAGTCGCCACTGCACCTGAGATAAGATAAGCTGTGAGTATCCAAGAAGAAGTACTGTATGAAATGTGAAAATCTGTGATGATATCCCTAATTGCTGGCAATAGCATAGTTTCTCCATAAAATGTTACTAATAATGTGCAGCCAAGGACCGCAAGTGTCAACCATGCTGATATTCCGATCTTTGAATTTTCAAGAGTCATAGGTGACTCTTTGGAATATAATGTCGGTTCTCGTATGTCATCTTGGTCTTGTCCATCAAGAGGACGTCTTTCATATTGGAATCATCCATCATAGTCACTCATCCTAGCCTCAGCACTAAAGTAGACAAAGAAATATTATTCCAGACTAGTTTAGGCTCTGATCCTTCCTCGTATTTTTCTAGCCTCATCATATGATCACTTGTTTGGTATACGGTGAGTGTACAGACGTAATTTATTTAAACCTAATAGTAGTCATTTACTAACCCGATAATAATATTCTTACTAATTAGGAGAGACTAACAAGTCAATGAGAGTAATATTTCTATCTGCCTTCTTACGATCTGCCTTGAATAAGCATATTTCCGTTAGGTTCAATTGATTTCATTAGCTTTGCTTCCAAAAGCAACTTACTCATAGGCATGAAAAATGTATTCAGTATACGATTAACCAGAAAAGTTTGAGATTAAACCCCCTCTGAAAGGATGTTGGTACCCCTCGGGATATGAGCCTCATGTGATGAGATGCTTATGCAATGGATATGATTTGTGTGGAAGCTAATCGTTATGATCATGGTACCGAGGTTCAGCAGGGATTATATATTCTTTAGAACAAATTCGCCTGATGAATCTAGTTTGCTGGACACGAAGCAAGTCGATATATAGTGATAAAGTAATATAATTAAAAACAAAGTAACAATAGCTCTTGATCAAATGGCGGTCTAATTCCATTAGCGTTTGGACATACTCTGTACTGTGGCTAATACATCTTGCATACCGGATTCTAGTAATCCTCGATCTCAAGTTTGTTGTCAGTAATCTCTTCTAATATTGCTTTCGTTTATCAGTTTACTATTTTCATCGTACATACAAGATGGAATGATCAGAGTTATTAGCTATATTATCTAGGTAACCCTATGGAAGGAGATACAAATCGACTATCTGAGCCAGTGGCTCGACTTTTGCATGGAAAAAACTTAGCGTTTGTGGCCACTCTGATGAAAGATGGTTCGCCCCAAATCACTCCTACGTGGGTTGATTTAGATGGCAATGATATTGTCATTAATACTGCCAAAGGGAGAGTAAAAGAGAAGAATCTATCAAGAGATCCGAGAATAGCAGTCGCGATCACAGATCAAAACAATCCATATCACATGGTGACGATCAGGGGCAAAGTTATTAATCAAACAACTCGAGGTGCAGACGAACACATAGACAAGCTATCGAAAAAATATTTAGATTTAGACAAATATCCTTTACGTTCTCCAAGTGAAAAGAGGATAATTATCAAAATAAGTCCAGATAAAATTTTCTATCAGCCTCCTCAACAATAATACACGCCTGCTACTTCCGAGATGAACACCTAAGCCACAAATGAAAGTTTAGAGAACTTCTGCTGTTCATAGACAGAGCAGCTCAGTATCAATCATAATCAGAAAGCACCTAAAAGAAACAAAGATGCTATCAAAATTGAATACCTACCTAAAGGTCCTCCTCGTTGAAGAGTGTTGGAAACAAGCAAAGGAAGGATGATCTGTTGGTATCAAGATATATCCCACAATCTGAAAAGTGTAATATCCAATTACTGTAGAACAAGGCGTTTCAAATTGGATATAACCAAATATCAAGAGATGCAAGTTAGAGAATTAATGTTAGGTAGTATAGTTAGTAGCACTCATTTTTGAAACTGTAGTTTCCTACAGGTGATCCTGCATCACGAGGATCAACGGAATTTTTTTCGTAATTGAGTAAAATTGACAAGTTCCAGAACATTTCTAGGCCAAGTGATTGCATCAAATACGATTATGGACGTGAAGATTTTACCTCATCTCTAGTAACAACTTTATACTAATTAGTTAGTAAACATCATATTAGAACAATTAGTACCTATCATATGTTGTCATTATCTGCTCTTTTGGCTACCGTCATTCTTTCTCTGTTAAACCGTGTCATTTAAGCTAAAAGTTGTTGGAATGCTTTAAGGACAAGGAAGACTTCTAGATATACTAGGACAAGTAGACAACAAAATATCATGCTTGGATTACAACAATATTATAGGTGCCTGTGAACAACCTCATCTAGCTCAGTTGAAGTTGATTAATCTACACTACTGATAAATCATCTAGGTTTGTTTTAAGTGGCCAATATCTGCCAAGGCAGGCTGTTATAATAAATAAAATACATCAAAATTGAAAACAAAGCATGAATCAAATGATGAAGCTATAAGTAATCTCGATTTGTCAGACGCATTGAAGGAGCTGCTAACTAATCATGGCCCTATTATTGAGCAATTAATTGATATGGTCTAACGGTATAGCAGATGTACTTGGCATAGATTAGTATGTAACACATGATTGCTGATGCGTAGAGACAAATGATATTACAGTAATGAAATAGAAACGCTAGGAAAATGAGATATATGTGCTTCAGTGATTTTATAGACTGGAGTGCTTGAATTTCAGGGAAATATGGTAGCTCATTTTTGAAAAAGCATTTCATATACATCACAATGTAATGAATGGCCAATCAATCCTTGTTAGGATTACGCATCCGGAGGAACCGCATACAGCAGGTCGAGTGAGAGAAATCGGAGCTTGTTCTTCAGCGTGATCTCGCTCGACGGCGATGCCGATGCGTCGTGGATGTACTCGGCGCTCTCAC
>JAICVW010000060.1 GCA_025935105.1 Nitrososphaeraceae archaeon | reverse complement strand
TGTTGTCCGCTAGGCTTGTTGGGTCGCTAATTGTCTGTAATTTAGGAATAGCTTCTTCGCCAAATCCGCCCAATGCACTTATCGCCTTGAATGCCACGGATAAATCTTTGGCCATTATCGCTTGTATTCGCAATTCATCCATTTGCTTCTCGCGCTCTACTTCTGACAATCTCTACTACTCCATAATCCCTACGGATACAACATATACCTTCATTAATACTGTGTGAAAAGGTGTAGAAAGTAAAGAATTATACACTACAAGCTCAAGATCATGCCGTCTTGACAATTGATCTTTCTGGTAAAGACATTATTCTAATCGACGTAACAATACTTTCAGGTCTTTTAATTCTTCTTACCATTTCTTCATTCTCCCCTGCCGAATTTCCTAATAGGTCTATCTTCATATCAATTACAGTTCCAATAGTGGCAGTTTTTGCCTTTTCGGCTATTGAGGTTTTAGAAAATAAGATCGAGCGAGCAATGAAACTTAGCAAGGGAGGGTTTGCAATGATTATGGGGTTTATGATGTTTTTGGCAGTAGTGAATATCATTAATGTTATCGCACCTGATTTCTGGCATAAGACACCTGTTGTCGGGAAGATTGTGTCTAACCGTAATAACAATCAGGGTTGAGAGTTGAAATTTATTCCAACTTGCAGCCGCATCTAAAATCCCTTTATATCATACCGCACTGAGACTTTCATGTCATCAACTACACAATTAAGCTCTGAATCACGTAGTCAGTATGAGGCGAAGGCTTACGCTGCTGCGAGTGCGGAATCGCCGCTTGCCCCCACTATGATCCCGCGGCGTGATCCGGGCGAACATGACGTTCAAATCGAAATCCTTTTCTGTGGTATCTGTCACTCTGACCTCCACACAGTTCGTAACGAGTGGAGCGCCGCTATGCCTACTGTCTATCCATGTGTTCCTGGACATGAGATCGTCGGCCGTGTAATTAAGGTCGGCTCTGCAGTTACCAAGTTCAAGTCTGGTGACATTGCTGCAGTCGGCTGCATGGTTGACTCTGACGGCAACTGCGCCGAGTGCCAGGCTAGCCTTGAGCAATTCTGCTCGCACATGACCCTTACCTATAACTCTCCAGACATACACCTTGGAGGTGTAACCTATGGCGGTTATTCCGACAGCATTGTTGTCAAAGAGCACTTTGTCTTACGGGTTCCTTCCAATCTGAATCTAGCTCGAGCAGCGCCCCTCTTATGCGCAGGAATTACAACATACTCACCTATGAGACATTGGGGTGTTACTGAAGGCAAGAAGGTCGGTGTCGTAGGTCTGGGTGGGCTGGGTCATATGGCAGTCAAGATTGCTCATGCACTTGGAGCATATGTCATAGTATTTACCACTTCGCCTAACAAAAAAGAAGATGCGCTTCGCCTTGGCGCTGATGAGGTAGTCATTTCGCGGGACACTGATCAAATGAACAAGCACAAAGGCAGCTTCGACTTTATTCTCGATGCTGTATCTGCAGAGCACGACATTAACTCATACATACGACTACTACGACGTGATGGCAACATGACCCTAGTTGGCGCACCGGCTAAGCCTCATGCCGTAGCTGCCTTTAGCCTTATATTCAAGCGATGCAGCCTCTCTGGCTCTAACATAGGAGGTATTGCCGAAACGCAGGAGATGCTTGACTTTTGCGGCAGAAATAACATAACAGCTGATGTGGAAGTCATCCCAATCCAGAAAGTCAATGAGGCTTATGAGAGACTGCTCAAATCAGATGTAAAGTACCGCTTCTCCATTGATATGGCTTCTCTCAAATCGCAGTAACACCGCATGGTGGTTCGCCTCCAGCCCATTTATATTCAAGGTTATTAGGTAGTCAAAGTTCGTCTAAATAGTAGCTTTATCTAATAACAACAGAGGAGTATTAAATGGCTAATAAACTTGAAGGAAAAATTGCAGTTAATACTGGAGGAGGTAGCGGCATTGGATTGGCTACTGCAAAAAGATTTGTGTTTGAGTGAGCATATGTTTTCATATTAGATCGTAATAAAAAAGAACTTGAATTAGCGCTATCTGAAATAGGTAGAAATGTTGTGGGTATCGAGGGAGATGTGTCAAATCTCACAGACCTTGATAGGTTATACGACGTAGTAAAGGATCAGAAGGCCATGTAGACATTTTATTTGCAAATGCTGGTATTATGCAATTCGCTCCATTGGGAAAAATCTCAGAGGAAGACTTTGACAAAATATTTAGTATTAATGTAAAAGGAGTTCTGTTTACTGTGCAAAAAGTACTTCCTATTTTAAAAGATGGTGGCTCAATCATTTTGAATGCTTCCATAGGTGCATCCAAAGGGGGTCAAGATTTAAGCCTATATCATGCGACCAAGGCTGCAATACGTTCATTCGCACGTTCCTGGACTCTTGATTGATTATTTTTTTTCTCTTGATTGATTGATTATTTTTTTGATTTGATAATAGAAAATAGAAATGTCAAAAAATATCAACTACACGACATCGTAGAGTAGAGGAATTGTGTTGGAGGTCTAATTGCTGCAATTCGCTGCAAAAAATACCTTGTCTGTAAATAAGAGACGTAGCATAAATTAACTATGCAGCGCCAAAGGTCAACCTCACCAACAACAATAACAACAGCTAATGCTGGTTCTTCTTCTCAACTGCCTGTAGTATTAGCTCTCATCACTTTGGCGCAGTTCATGATAGTAGTAGATTTTACTATTGTACAAGTTGCCTTACCATCAATTGGAAGAGAATTCGGTGTATCGATCAATGGGTTGCAATGGGTGGTTACTGCTTATGGTTTGACTTTGGCTGGATTTCTGATGCTTAGTGGGCGTTTAGGAGACCTCTACGGTCAGAAGAAATTGTTTATTATGGGAATTCTACTGTTTTCTCTTGCATCATTAATAGGAGGCCTTGCTCCATCTGAGGTTGTTTTGATTCTTACAAGGATGGCCCAAGGACTGGGAGCTGCAATGGCTTCTGCGACAGGTCTATCAATTCTAACCTCAGCCTTTACTGAAGGCAAGGAAAGAAATCGCGCCTTAAGCGTTTTTTCGGCAGCCACGGGATCAGGTTTTGCTGCTGGTATGATCTTGGGAGGAGTAATCACAGCAACATTAGGATGGAGATGGGTGTTTGATATTAATGTACCAGTAGGAGTAATTGTATTCTTGCTATCAATCAAGTACATTTCTACAGGTACAACAGGGCAGGCACATGCCCAAAAAAATAAACATCTTGATATCTTTGGAGCAGTTTCAGTAACAGCTGGACTAATGTTACTTGTTTATTCTCTTAGCAGTGCACAGAATATTGGTCTAGGCTCTCTTCAAACGCTTGAACTTTTCTTATTGTCAGCCGTAGTCCTAGTCGCCTTTCTTTTAATAGAGTATCGCTCAAAGGCACCCCTTATGCCACTTGGATTTCTAAAAAGAGGCTCGATATTTGGGGCAAACGCAGTCGGTTTGATTCAGGTAGCGGCCTTTGCAGCAATGGTATTTATCTTAACGAATTATCTTCAGCAGGTACGTGGCTACTCTGCATTTTCAGCCGGCCTTGCATTTATCCCAATGGGTGTTGTATTTCTAGTTGTTTCTGGATTTTTGTCAGCACGATTGGTAAATAGGTTCGGTGTCAAAACAATCTTAATTCCGGGGATGGTTTTGCAAACAATTGGTTATCTACTCCTTTCACCAATCTCTACCACAGAAAGCTATTTTGGTGGATTACTCATACCAACGCTTCTCATAGGGTTTGGAACTGGTTTAGGCTTTACTGCAATCAACATAGCTGCACTCGGTGGAACTAGGAGAGGAGAAGAAGGCCTCGCTTCAGGATTGATTAACACTTCTCGTCAAATTGGAGGCCCGATAGGTTTAACAATACTCTTGACAGTTGCCAATTTTGGAACCTCTACTTCAGCAGGTCATTTGGTAGTACAATCAACACAGTCAATGATAATCGGATTTGCTTACGCGTTCTTGGCAGCTTCACTGCTTACTGGGATAGGAATTATCTTTGCAGTTTTACTTAAACATGAAAAATATAATCAAGCTAGAGTAGTGATGTCCACTATTCACAAGAGTTAAGAAGGCTCTTAGGTGGCCTATTGCATTGAACGCATAAGTAAGTAGCATAGGTCATACTTCTATCGTAACAGAGTTTTCTGTAGAACTTAATTTCGGTTCTATATTGATCAGTTCAAAGAGAGCTTTAGCGTAAGCTTTGACAAATATTGACCCTTTTTCCCCGTAGCTATGCATTAAGGTGATTACTCGCTTTTCTCCTGGTGAAAGAACTTCACTGCGTTCTGCAAAATAGGCATAATCTACAAAAGTGTTGATATAGTCTAGAACACTCGTCAGCGATAGTGTCCCGTATCTTGCAAGAATAATTATCCTCGAGCTATTTTGAGCTACTTCTTTTGCCAGTTCGACAATTTCCTTATCCGGTACAGATTTCAAAATCTTCCTAAACTGAAATTTGGACATTTTTACCATACCAAGCCTTTGGAAGTACCTATCGAAGTTCGCATAGGACAGAAAGAGCTGGTTGACAAGGGTGTTGAGGCTTATGTTGCGTTTCTTAGCCTCTTCCTCAAGAGCTAAGAAAGCATTTTCATTAATTCTAAAGGACCTTGTAACTGTCTTTTCTGGCACCTCGGTTAAACACTGAGCTCTATATCATGGGCTCTCTTATTTCTATACTATCTTATTCTGTCTGTCTTATCCTATCCTGTAACTCATTCTTGAGTGTTATTAATACAATATCTACTTTTGTCGCACGATTAACTATTCTTTGGTGATGCCTATTTGACCACTATATCTTTAGCTTGCGAGTAATTATTATTCAGGTACCTACAACGAACTAAATTAAGCTAAGCTCCTATTCAGACATCCATAAGTATTCAATATTTGCTCATCCATTATCCCAAATGCTAGGCTAATCGCCTTTTCTCTTGGCGCAATTATTTGAACGATTGTATATTTCTGCAAGACCATTTTGGATATTCCATTCTTCATGCCGCCGATTATATCGTAATCCCCGTACACACAATATTAAGAAGCCGTATAAATCAATCTTCATCATCTGTGAGCCCTCTAATAATATGGATGCGACGTTTACCAATTTCAAAAATTATCTCTTACATTCAACGAGATCTACTTCTGTGTAGAATGCATTTTTCTTTCTAACAGAAATACTCTGAGTATATGTTTACGTTTGTTAACATTCGATAAAAAAATGTTAAGGCCTATTGTATTTCTATCCTTTTTCCTGTGCCTTTGATCGTATTTGGCTCTCTCTTTGGAATATCTATTTGAAGGACACCATTGTGCATTTTGGCTGTGATATCTGAAGGAATTATCTCTTATGGCATCGGGATACTGCGATAGAAAGATTGGTATGAACGCTCATTGTATATGTAATTGTCCTCCTGCGCATCGTTGGTTTCTTCTTGCTCTGCAGCAACTTCAATGGAATCATCTGTAGCAGTCAAGTGAATTCCGTCTTTATCTATTCCTGGGAATTCCATTCTTAGATGATAACGGTCTCCCTTATCCACCATATCAATAAGCGGTGCTCTTGGCACTTTTTCTTGCTCATCACTGAAGGGTTGCAGGGAACCAAATCCCCTTGGAAAACGCCATTCTGGCCCATATGACCATGGGTTCATTGCTCCTTCTACGTCGCGCCTAAAATTATCAAACAAATTGTTTAAACGAATTGATCTTTGTTCTTGTTTTCCTTTATCATCAATGCGACTAGGTCCTGGTGTCTTTTCCTCTCTCTTAAGATTTCTTTTAACATTGGATTTTTTGGATCGACGCATAATGTTATAATGTTATAAATGGTAAAAATTTGTTGCGTTTGTTAGGCATCCTATATCCCGCTGCTTTCAGCCTTCTTAATTTCTATCGTTACTTTATCCCCAACCTTGATTGCCATGTCCTCATATTCTCTCATGCTGATTTTGAAGGTTGGAGAATCATTGGGTGATCCTCCACCACCCATCGCTTTACCGATATTGGTCATTGCTTTAGGTAGGTTCTTCATCAAATCCTCTGGTGATGTAAACGCCATCATATTTGCTCCAAATGGATTGAATTGTGGTCCTCTGTCCGCGCCTGCTTTAAAATCATTAGGATTGGCATATGTGATAAAAACATAAGGCTGGCCGTCTTGTGATGCTTCTATTTTTGATACAACAAAATCAAATTTCATTAGAGATGCTGCTCATTACGCTGAATTAATCCTTAAATTTTTTTCGATAGATTTCCAGTGCTATATGTATAAAAGCATAATTAGTGGGCCCTCGTAGTCTTGAAACCAGCCGGCTCAAGGCTGGAAAGCTTGCTTGAACAATATCGTGCATTTTGCTATGGGGTGGGCTTCTATCAAGAGACATATTTGGCAATACATAATGGTTCGGCGCCCCCTCCCGATGAGATAGCAATAAGACAATAAAATGGGCGACCAGTGTGGCCCCGCAGAGTCATCTTGGTGTGAGCCTCATCTAGCGGGGTTTCTGGTCAGACCTGATATTGAATCCTGTCTGTCATTAAAGCACTTGGATCGCGTATCGCATTTCTGACCTAATCTGAAAATGTAACATCTCATATTCTGCCACCAAAGGGGCTGCGGATCCCAACAAGAGGAGGACTGGTGACGGCAGATATTGTCGCAAGAAAATTGGGCGCGCCCCTTGATATTATAATCCCAAGAAAATTGATAGACATTGACAACAAGGAACACGCAATTGGCGCAATCATGGAAGATGGAACCGCATATATAGATAAAGAGATCGTGAAATTATTGTCCCTAAATAACCAATACATTGAAAAAGAGAAAGCACATCAAATACAAGAAATAAGACGACGAAATTCCTCATACAGCAAATCATCTCTCAATTACAATTTTAAAGATAAGACTGTTATCCTTATAGATGATGGGGCAGCTACAGGCGCGACTCTTATTGTCGCTGCAAAATGGATTAGAAATCAACACCAGCAAAGCCAAAGCGGCTCATTATAGCATTACCGGTGACTGGTAAAGAAACAGCCACGTTGCTAGAACAAGAATGTGAGATCATAACAAAACCATCATCAGGATTTCGTTCGGTGGGACAATATTACCAAGACTTTGGCCAGGTCTCAGATGAGCAAGTCATACAAATTATGAATAACAGAAACAGATGAGAGCATCAAATAGCTTAATTGGAGGGTTTTTCGCGCATCTTATTCAGCCATTCATAAATGTTCAATATTTCTCCATCTGTCACGCCTAATGCCTGGAACCCCATCAGCGCAGATATCGCCTTTTCTCTTGGCGCCGTCATCTGACGGATTGCATATTGTTGCACAGCCATTTTGGATATTTCATTTTGCAGGCCACCGATTTTCTCGTAATTTTCTATGTCTTCTATAATACGGTATGCTGCAGCTTGTCTGGATAAATTATCTTTCTCAGCCTTCTTAATAACAGCTGTATGAAACGCCAATAATTCTGGGAATCCAATTCTTGCGCGCATGACTTGTTCACACATTCGTAACACCTCCCCGTGTAGAATCGCACGAGACTCTAATTCTTTGCAGCTTTTATTCAAGTGGCTTTCCGTTTGTCTTAGCGATTTTATGCGTGATATTTCCCTAACAATTTTTTGGGGCTCATATCCTATTTCTTTGATTGTCTTGAGGATAGATAAAAGGATACGAGGGTCTTCTAGAGATAGGCCATGGACGCCCAATTCCTCTTTTAATTTCCTGTATTCCTTTAATGTCATTATGTCTACATTTGTGCTCTCTAAAATTGCGCTTCTTTGTTTGATCCCCTCTTGAAGCCTTTGTTTTTCTTCTTGTTGTCGTTTGATATGGTTCCCTAATTCTTCCAGCGGAATTGATTCAGACATTGATATTTGAGCAATTTGATTTGCAACATCAAATAGCTTTTCTGGTTCAGGGGAATTGGCTACATCCGCAATGAATGTTTCAATTTGTTCCTGATTCGCGCCCAATTTTTGAAGATAATTATTTAATCGGATAGATGAGGCAAGCGTACCCAGATTAGTACCTTGTTTTTTGCACGAAATTGATAATTCTCGAACCGACTCATATTCCACAGCATCGACTCCTTCTTTGAATTCATTGATTATCCCTGTTACAGTCCCTGTGCCGATTTGATTATCAGCGGCTATTTTGTCTCTGGCATCCCCGTTTAGCCATTCTTTAATCACATTTGTTTTGATATCGTTCTTGATCGCCGCTGGCATCATATATAGGAATGTTATAGAAGATTATAAGCATTCGTCAAATAATTGTCAAAAGGCCGTCAGAGACCCCCAAAGGGGGATGTAGATGTACCATTTTTTGAAGCGGACGCATTTGACATATGAATTTGGAGAATCCTAACAACCTATTTCAGCACATACGCCTTCTTTAGACCTTGATTTGGTTGACAGCGGAGAGCTCAAATAGAATTAGCCCATAATTATAGAATCAGCCCGATTCCACCGGGCGCTCCCAAAAATAGTAAAAAAAGAAGAACCACAATCCCGGCGAAACGGGTCATCCCTTTGTCTTTTGCCATAAATCTTCTTATAGAAATACAACGGTTATGTGCCATGGATCTAAAAAACAAGGGTTATGTAATTACGGGCCTCACTGTGGCTCTGATAGCGACGTTAGGCATGTTGCCAGCCCTAAATGAAATGGCATACGCTGTTGCCGGCTCAGGCGGCACTGGTGGTAAGGGGGCCGCATCAGCTCTTACAGCAACCAATATAGCTGCTGCAGCTGCGGCTGGGGGCGGCGGTGCTGGTAGAGGCGGCGGCGGCGGTGCAGCCGGTGGTTCAGCATCAGTTACAGCATTAGTAGGACCAGGAACAGGAGGCATGGGCGTGATTGGCAATAATGGCGGTACCGGTGGAAATGGAGGCACTGGAAGCTTAAGCGGCAATGGTGGCATTGGCGGCAATGGCGCCAAAGGTGGCGATGCTCTTGCATCAACCAGCATATCTACCGGAGGCAGCGGCTCAGCAGCTGCAGCTGCAGGTTCTGGTGCCGGCGGCGGAGGTGGCGGCGGTGCCAATCTCAGCGGCGGCTGAGGTGGCGGCGGTAGCGGCGGAGGAGCGACGGCAACACAAATTGGAACAGGTTCAACCACTCACTTTGCAGAAGGCGGGTCTGGAGGTGCGGGTGGTGCTGCCGGCGCCGGCTAGCAAGACCTATTGAACCGATAATCTTCCTATTTTTTTAACGGACCTTTTGTAACCGTCAATTTTGGTACTGGCGTTAGGCTACAGTAACATCGCACACTTATTGTCTCTAATGGCGGGCCGGGAGCATTGACACCCCAGAATGGATTTGTATGCATACAATTTTGTTCCACAACATTTGCAAATCGCTGATGTTACAAATCTTAAAATCGAGATCTGCGAAATTAACATATTTCTTGATAAGTGCTTGAAGTGCGGACATTTGACATGCATATAGAGAACTTTCTTGTGTGGAGTCATCAATTGAAGTGCGTTTAATGATGTCATTTTACCAACCTTGCTATTCTTCGAATAAAAATAGCTATTTACCCCAAGCACCCATTTAGACATTGATTTGTGGGTTAGAATTTCTCATAAGTCATGATTTAGGTGCAAACTATTGACAGGATGGCCCGTCGAATGGACGTC
>JAICVW010000197.1 GCA_025935105.1 Nitrososphaeraceae archaeon | reverse complement strand
TACATTTTCGCTCGAATGATTGCGGCCTTCCAATTTAACCACTTTCTTATGCCTTTTGCCATACCGTTCTGCCATGTCTGTGACGTACAAAACCGTCGGCTTAAGGAATCTATTAAATATTCGCTCTTTTAGATATAAAACTGCATTAACACTTTGAGATCTATTTGTTACCATTGTAGATAATGTAAAAATATGCGAAAAATAACCTGACTGGTGGATTGAGGGCCTTTATTGCAGTTGAGTTATCAAACACTGATGCCATCGAAAAGCTGCAACAGGATTTGGTTACAGAAGCAAAATGGTCATCTGGACATTTTGTGCTAGTTAAAAGCCAGAACCTCCACTTTACTCTTATCTTCTTAGGAAATATCGGGCTCGAGACCTTTGACAAAGTACAGGTGATACTTTCTGATATAAATTTCAAACCACTAAATCTGGTATTGAGAGGAGTTGGTGCTTTCCCGCATCCGGAGCATGCGAGAGTCATTTGGGTTGGTGTTGATGAAAACGGAAAGCGTGCTATGGTCAATCTAGCCCAGCAAATAATCTCAAAATTGTCAAGAATCAAAATAGATCCAGATAGACCGTTTAAACCTCATCTTACAATATTCCGAGCCAAAGGCATGCCTTTGAAATTGAGATCTGAGGTAATTAGTAAATATTACGACAACATCATTGCACACGACACGATTGATAGAGTTCATTTCAAGCGAAGTGAACTTACATCTTCTGGGCCTAGGTATAGTAATATCTTTACGGTGCAAGCTAGATGAGTAGTATTGATTCAATCATTTTAGAAGCTCTAGAACAGGTACAACCTTCTGCTGATGACGTAAAAAAATTAACAGAAATAGCAAATGAGACCCTAAAGCGCGTCAAACAAAGTATCACTTCAAAGGTGGTTGATGTTATTATAGGTGGATCATTCGCTAAAGGAACGTGGATCAACGATGACGTAGATATCGATATATTTGTTAAGTTTGATACATCAGTTGATGATGATCAGTTCAGGAAACTCGGCCAGCTCATAGGCTGGGAGTCACTTAGGGGGTTTGATCCATATGTTCGCTTTTCTGATCATCCTTACGTCGAAGCGGTTATTGAGGGAGTTAGAGTTAATGTGGTTCCATGCTACGATGTAGCAATAGGTAAATGGAAAAGTGCGGCCGATAGATCGCCTTTCCATACAAAATACATGAATGATCATTTGGATGAAGAGAAAAGGAACCATATAAGATTGCTAAAGAGGTTTCTAAAATCAACGGGAACCTATGGCGCGGATATTGCGACCGGAGGCCTCAGTGGCTACGTGGCAGAAATTCTGATCTTGAAATATGGCTCTTGTACAAAGGTACTCAATGTTATATCTAGCATGGGGCCAAAGGACAATGTGATCTCAATTTACAATCGCAGTGAAAATAAATTCAATTTTTCAAGCCCTCTTATAATAATTGATCCTATTGATCACAAACGAAATCTCGGTGCAGCAATTTCTGCTGTGACTTTAGGAAAGCTTATATTATCTGCCAGATTCTTTTTGGCAAAGCCGTCAGTGGATTTCTTCTGCAACCCCAAAAAGACTATCCAAAAATACTGGCAGTTTAATGGTAATCTACTAGTGCTTGAATTTAAATATGAAAATCGTAGCCCTGACGTACTTCGAGGACAACTAAAGAAAAGCGCAATTGCTATCTCAAAACAATTGGAGCTTGCTGCTTTTAAGGTATTCCGGATTACCTGTGTTACCGATGAAAAGGGCAGTGCTGCATTTGGCTATTTACTAGAATCAACCACTTTATCAACATATGCCCAAAAAATTGGACCAAAAGTGCTTATGAAAAAGGAAACTGACAATTTCATAACTGAAAATCAAGAAGAGTCACTCCTGTCATGGATAGACAATGAAATGAGAGTTAGAAGTGTAACGAGGAGAAGGGTGACAGATGCCAAGGAGTTTTTGGAGTTTTTGTTAACCTTCAAAATAGATAGTATTGGCATCACGAAGGGACTGATTGAAGACATTCGTAGATCATTTCAAATCTGCTCCGGTAATGATTTAACGACATCTGATATAATAATGGAGGCCGTCACCGACCTTCTTACCTCCGATCAAGGCCTGTTGTAGGAAAATCGAAATAGGCAGTGTAGAACTCATTCCTATTCTCTCTTATCCAAGAGAAATCAATCCACAAGCATATATTCGTCGACTAAAAGAAATAGACTGTCTCGGTGTTCATTCATTTTTGCCTGCTGGGGATACTAAAATCGGGAGACTTAACGTTCTGGGGAAGGGGGGAGTTGGCATAGTAGCAAAGGTTGAAGGCAAGGACAACAAGATCTATGCACTAAAAATTAGGAGGGTTGATGCGAACCGTTTATCCATGGATATGGAATCTGTCTACCTTAAAAGGGCGAATTTAGTTGGCGTAGGCCCGATTGCTCATGCTTTTACTGAAAACTTCATTTTGATGGACTATGTAGAAGGATGGGATATAGAATGCTGGTTAAGCCAACATAATGTTAGCACTACTCAAGTTCGTGCAATTGTGACTAGCGCACTGGAACAATGTTACAAGTTAGATAATACAAATCTAGATCATGGTGAATTAAGCTCTCTCAGTCACCACCTGTTGGTGTCAAAGGATCTGCAAGCCAAAATTATAGACTTCGAATCCGCTAGCATGACTAGGCCACCCCGTAATGTTACTTCAATCAGTCATGCGCTTCTACTTAATCGCCGTATTTCAAAGCTCATTGGGGATTACATAACAATCGGGAAACAGGAAGAGCTGCTTCAATTGCTTAGGGCATATAAGCGAGACAAAATTAGGCGGAATTTTGAAAGAATCTTGAAAGTTCTGGGATAAAGGGCAATTGTTGTATCATTTGAAAAAGATTATTGGCCTAGT
The DNA here is from genome assembly GCA_025935105.1 of Nitrososphaeraceae archaeon. Taxonomy (GTDB): domain Archaea; phylum Thermoproteota; class Nitrososphaeria; order Nitrososphaerales; family Nitrososphaeraceae; genus Nitrosopolaris. The sequence goes on along the minus strand of JAICVW010000197.1, from coordinate 2,983 downwards.
ATGCTGCTAAAACCATAAAGTTAGCAGCTAAAAATTAAATGAACTTCGTCGATTCACCTATGGTGGTTTTGGATATCAGGTGGGCCAATTCTCAAGCATGAATTGGCTTTAGGGTCTCAGTTAATTGAGAATGGGGCAAAAATCTATGTTCTCTTTTGCCAATTTTCATTGATAGTTTGGTATACCTATGGGTGTCTGATGTTTAGGTGCAAAATCGTATCCACACAAAGAAGACTAGCTGTGACAAGGAGAGGCATATCTGTAGAGTCGATAATAGAACACAAGATGTCTTCAAAATAGAACCATTACCAGTAAAATGATACTAAAAGCATCAGGAATGGGGTTGCTATCAGTCCTACTCTATCAATCATTTTTATTATAATTGCAAGACACACAAACAATATCCAAAAGCAATCAAACACATTGCTAGGAAGCTAATTTGAATAAAAATACGAGAGAATTATGCAATAGAATTATGCCCCCTCAGTTAATTAGCCAGTTGGTCGGTAATCGCGAAACTTCGAAAAGATTGAAAGATCGATAATGTAGCACATAAGTTGGCATGGCGAAAGGATGATCGACGTACGGTATCCACTAAACATAATTGACTTTGATAACTGTACGAAATCCAGATATTGGGCACATTAATTTAGGATTACTTATAAAATAATGGCTGAAAATACATCACCCGCAGCTTCGAATACTATCCCATTTCCTACATTGACTATACTATATTTGCCTGCAGAGGCAGAAAGTATAATCGAAGAAGTGAGTCAGAAATATTACAACATAACTGTAGAAGAGTGCTATGGATTCTTTCACGGAGGATTAAAAAGGCAGTACAATAAAATAACAATCTGGAGCCAAGGAATTGACAGCCTTTGGTTCAATGCCATTATTGCTCGAACAAAGGAACTCGCAGGGGTAGAATTCGTGCCTATCGTGTCAGGCGGTATAATGTATTCGGTCTGAATTGCAAACGTACATAATGTATGCATCTCTGCAGGATGCTGAATTGATCCGTAATCGTACCACGATTCACTCCTGTTTTGCCGCAATTTATCTTTCTGTGGTTACTAAATTTGAGTAGTTTGCATCATTAAGTATGTGATTCCAGGAATTTTCTGAAAGCAAGTTTGTTACGAATAAGATATGATAATATCGAATTAAATCAATGGATGCGTGTCCATTATCCTGATGTAATTAGTTAACGACGGATTATTGCCACTCAAGCCTTAGGTGGGATTCGGACCCACGGCCTAAGGTTTACGAAACCTTCGCTCTGCCGGGCTGAGCTACTAAGGCAATCAATTAGACGCAGTCAATAATTCAATATTTAATCTTTCATATTCCTGCTTGACTATCCATCTAGTGAAATTGTTTAGAAGCTTGATTCAAATTAGATGGATACTTCCAAATCCAAATCGGACATGAAAATATCGATCTCTGGAGTTAGAGGAATTTACGGAGAGGATTTGAACTTGCATGAAGTTGTTAGATTTGGGAGACTTTTCGCTTCTTTTTTGTTGACACAGGGAAAAAAAAGACAGTGTTTAACAGCAAGAGATACAAGGGATTCCGGGAAGATTCTCCTTCGAACGCTATCTGCTTGTTTGATGGAACGTGGAATAGATGTTTATGACCTTGATGTGGCTCCGACTCCAGTATTATTTAGAGAGGCAAAAAGGTACGGCGCTGGCATAGTGGTGACTGCTTCGCATAATCCTCTAGAGTGGAATGGTCTAAAATTTGTTATAGAGGGAAGAGGGATTTTCGAAGAAGAATTAAATGATATTCTTCAATGCACAGTTTCTGAGCCGGATGAATTTGGTACAACATACCCCACAAAATCAAATTACCTCGACGACCTCTACAATCTGATCTCAGTTTCAGATAGCCCTAAGGATGTAGCATTAGGCTTTGACCTGGGTGGAGGTGCAACATGTGGTTACATAGATGGCCTATTTAAGAGACTTAATTACAAGTTCGTGTGCATCAACGATACTGCTGGCATATCTTCGAGAGCTCCTGATCCAACTAGTGATAACCTGTCTGAACTTAGTTTTCTGGTACGTCAAAATAAGCTCGATTTCGGCTTTGCCTTTGATTTAGACGGCGATAGGGTAGTGATGGTTCATAGGAATGGCCAAAAACAAAATCCGGATTCTACGCTATTACTATGTGTTGCCAGTGCCTTAAAAATGGGAGCAAGAAAATTTGTAACAAGCCTGGATACAAGTATTTGTATCAAAAAATTGATAGAGAGCAATTATGGTAGCTTAGAATATGCTAAAGTTGGTGAGGCTAATGTTGTACGGAAAATGCTAGAAGTCGGCGCCGAAGCAGGAGGGGAGGGAAGCAGCGGCGGTTTTATTCTCCCTAAATTCAATTTGTGTAGAGATGGAATGCTAGCGGCAACAATAATTTCCTCACTTGATCGTGCCTCAATTAATGAAAGCTTGACATTAGCATCAGAATACTCCCAAATCAGATCAAAAATTCGTGCGAATTCTTCAAATCATCAAATATTGATCGAAAAGTTACTGGATGTGTTACAGTCAGAATCATCACAAATATCAACTCTAGATGGTATCAAAGCAATACTCGATGAAGATAGTTGGGTCCTCGTTAGAACATCAAACACCGAACAAGTAATAAGGATATCTGTTGAATCCAAAGCTGAGAAAGTACACTACATCCATAAAAAGATTATGGAGATGGTCCGATTAGCTTCTGAGCATGTTAACTGAAAACGAAATCATTGATATCCTTTTTGCTAATCTAGATCTTGTTCGAAAGAAGGTACACAAGAATGACATTTCTACACTTTCTTTGGGAAGGATGAAGGGGATGAATACTCTAATACTCAAATGCGATATGTTAGTAGAAAGTACGGATGTTCCTATGGGCATGCACGCGTGGCAAATCTCTAGGAAGAGCGTAACTGCTTGTGTGAGCGATCTTTCGTCAAAAGGTGTTAAAC
>JAICVW010000241.1 GCA_025935105.1 Nitrososphaeraceae archaeon | reverse complement strand
TTCGATTTAAACGGATTGCAGCTGAATTTAGATCTGCCTTCAACAAGAATTTAGTATTATTTCCAACTACAGAGTTGCAACCCTTCTATGTTACAAGAGAATTTATTGGCCTTGTACAGAAGTATCCAGAATCTCAAATATGTGTATATAACCGATTTCTTGGAATAATTCCAGTAGAAATCTGTGATATCTTCCCTGTTGCTCATCATTTAAATTTGGCATCAGAAAATCCCAAGAATGCGATTGATTATCCAACATTCACTGAGTCTCTTAGTAACTTCCTGGCAACGAATAGTTTCGAAAATATAATAATAATCGCAGATGAGTTTATGAAGAATGTTATATCCAATAGTGACTATGAAAATATGTATAATTTAGATATACGAATGTTGTCAGATAACACCGACTCCGTATTGACAGATAGTGATCCCGTTCCATCTAAATATAATTCATGTAAATCCACTTCACATGCAACTTGATACTAACATTATCTTCCACTCCATTCCTTCTATGTAGAATAACGTATTTGGTTTCATATTTCATGCGATTCTTTTGTTAACATGGTTTTCAATCGCTTCCATTTTTCGACCGAACCATAGATCTGCACTACCATCAGAAGACTTGATTTGAACAAGCACCATGCCGGTAGTTTTTTCTATTTTCGTTAATGCCTTCACGTTAAGATAATAGTCATCGGCTCCAAAGATTAGAAATTCCCAGCCTTCTCCAGAAGCGTACTTATAATTAAAATTCTTTTTAAATTCTACAGTGTGCAAGATCCAGTCTATGCATTCATCTATTTGAATTTGCATCATAATCCCACCATTTTAAACTGTTCATAATATTTTTTAAAAGATTAGGTAATATTAACCAGAAGAGTATGGCAGTCGTTCAAAGAATATGAATCAAACTAATGATGATGGTATAAAAATGTAGCAGAAGGCAATGAAATAGTTGATATCAATTGCTTTTTGATATCGAGGTTATTTAATTTAATTTTCTTAACTTTGCCATAAGTTAAAGTTGCATCTTAAGAAAAGAATCTTTTATTTTTCCTGTGTTACCTTGCAGATCCACAACAAATGTGGTCAGAAAAGGCAAAGACAGAGCAGAATGTCACAATCGAGGGTTTGATCTAAACGTTTTATTGACCTGGAACATGTTCTTTAAGCTTATGCGATTGTAAGCGAAAAGCATCAGTTTGCATTTGCATCATCCAATTCAAGCCTTTCAAGGGTCTAAATAATCGTGTTACTTCAGTGTTATCTAGAAGATAAATATAGTATTTATTACCGGATTACTCTATGCATAATTATTACCGGATTACTCTGTGACATAGAATATAACTGATAATAAATATTGCTGATTGTTGCAATCAATATTAGAGCATATAATGGTTCTGAATCAAGCCTAGTACTCAAGGCTAAAATGTAGAAGCATCAATTTATGGAATTACCTATGGGTATTTCGAAAATATCTGAACCGAATGAATTATTGCGGGCGAAAATAGTTAATATGATTCTTAACAAGAAAACTGAGCAGGCACTGGAGGAACTAAGTAGTTTTTATCTACTAGATACTCCCCAAATTGTAGTTGGTACAATTAAGGGAAAGAGAAGAACTGTGAATGCAGTGTACGTTCAAAGTGAACGAAAAATCTACGCGCTAAATTCTGACATCCTCTATAACCCCTTTGTAGTGCTGCATGAGTACTATCACCACGTAAGGACAAAGGCCGGAATGCATAAAGGATCGGAAAGAAATGCTAATCAATATGCTCTATACTTCATAAATGCATATCAAAAATTATCGGAAACCACCTAGTAAAAAGCAATTAGTAAAAAACTGAAAAACTGAATAAGGATTCCGAATGAAACATTAACTTTGTTGTTGTAGGGTGTATGTACGCATCATAAGTGATAATCGAATCTCCATGTACTATCAGAAAATTCAGGAGTTTCATGTTTCAAAACTTATGATCCTTGATTTTTGATTCAATATGTTAAGGTTGAGTATTATCTAAGCTGAGTTTAAAAATCGTTAATCCTTATCTGTCCGAACTTATTCCCGCCCCATCTAAATGGCAAGCAGCTATTTTATAAGACTGTGAAATGAATTATAAATAGACCAACATTGAGTACGAATAAAAAGTTTCTTATCAACCAGATAATGTGGTTAGGATTATCTCTGGGTGTGAGCCTTGCAATTTCGCTTATCGTGCCTTTTCCTATATCATTGGTTGTCATTATAGGCATTTTTATTCTCCTCAACTTTTACATGAGAAAGAGAATGATGGGAAGGATGGGTGGGAACATGTTCGGTTCCATGTCATCTACCTCAACCTTTGGTGACAATTCGCTAAAATATTATTGTATGGGCTGCGGAACAAAACATAAAGATGTGGCATGTCCAAAATGTGGATCAAAAATGAAAAGGGTTGGAAGCTAATCTCGTCTTGATTTAAGCGTTCATTGTGGTAAATTGCAATAGAGACTTGGATAATATTGATTTGTGATGTATTTTGTTGATTTTGCTCTCAAATGGCGGCAAAATCGTTGTTAACCAGACAGAGGGAAGCTTGCAGTAATAAACCACTTCATGTTTGCTATATAGGGGCAAGATTTGTATATAAAGAATTCATCTTCTATTACACTCGTGTTTCTATTTACTTCAGACTTGCTGACAAAATTATCGATATCTATTTCGATATAGTATGATATGAGACGCTACTACTTTACACATAATAGACTAAACTTCGTCAATGAAGATCGACTTGCTATAGTATTGGTTTTTTTTATCGGTTGTATGGTTCGTCTGCTGCCGGAGTTGTTCGCATATCCTAATCCCATCGGTTATGATGTTGTCAATTATTATATCCCTATCACAACCAATTATTCTACACATTGGCCTCAGATTTCTTCTGAGTTTCCCCTTTATGTTTCGATTTTACATGCAGTACATGTTATAACAGGAATAAACGCATATCTTGTAGTAGTCGGTTCAGCGATCGCTATATTTGGATTTTTTACGATCTCTATATTTTTGATAGCTAGGAGAATGCTAAAGATTGATATTAAATTTGCACTCTTTATTGCGGTTTTCGTCATATTTCAGATGGCGGTACTGAGGACAACCTGGGATCTTCATCGAGATGTTTTGGCAATTTCTATGATGTTCTGCGTGTTTGTATTGATAAACAAAGGATCTGAAGGAAGAAGGATAAGTGAATTGGATTGGAAATCTGTTCTCTTAGCAATGATCATGTGCGCTTTGGTTGTTACAACAGCTCGTATAGTTGGCTCGCTGTTTGTCATATCTCTTATAATTTATTCTGCTATCAATAGGACCAAATTTGCGATATTATGCGCCATAATTGCTTTTAGTTTCTTTGCAACGGAGTTGTACATTAGTTACTATATTTCAGACATTCGAGTTCTCGGGAGCTTAACTGGTAACAATTCACAAGCAGATCTCTTATTTTACAATCCAAAGAGTCTAATGTATCTCTTTATAGTGGTAGACGGTTTGCTTATCCCAATGGGTGTATTAGGATTCAAAAAAATGCCTAATAGCACTCTCCTCAAAATTCCGTTATTGACAAGCGGTATAGCATCATTCTCTTGGCTAATCCTACCGTCTGAGTCATTAGTGGCCGACCGATGGATTATCTTACTGGGTATTTTGCTTTCAATTTTTGCTGCTTATGGGCTTTATGATCTATTTCTCAAGTTAAAGATAAGAGCTATGAACCACATTCCCACTTTACCTAATTATGTGGTAAGACAATTGCCCGTTACTCTATTTGCTGTTGTTCTAGGAGTATTCATTATGATGGGTATATCTTATGAGGTAGTATCGGATGCTCCAAGTCCATATACTTTATGGTATGGTTTAGCGCAAACATACGTGGGCCATTTTGTTCCATCTAGCATGCAATTCAATTCAGTGCAAGCAAGCGACACCAATAAGTTGACTTCGACAATTTCCTGGATCAATAAAAACACTCCTGAGAAGTCTATAATTCTAGGGGAAAAACATTGGCGTGGTTTTATGGAAATGTATTTGCGGGATCACCGTACTTTTTACTTCTCCGAAAATTTAACTTTGTTGAAATACAAATTAGTTAGACAACAACCTAGCGTCCCAATGTACTTCATTCACTACACAAGTAAGATAAGTAGGACCACTAATATCTATTCCAATGATCTATTTTCTGTGGACAGAATAAACTAATTTTTATTGATTGGAGTACATATTATTTATTACTATTATTCAATCTAATCTGCATGGCCTCAGCCATTACTTCGTGCAAATCCTGATATTCAATGACCTAAATGAGCTTTCAATGGGCATTAACTATACAATGTAATCATTACGTTCGTACGTTCGCTGTTTGATATCATATGAATAAAATCTGCTCAGATTCAATCTATCGAAAGCACGAATTCTTTCGAGTTATCTGTGAACAGTTTGAAAAAAGGAAACCGGAGTTCAAATACTAGTATCCTTGTCTAATTCCATGGGCCATAATTGAAGGTGCAGATGAATTGGCTAGCCATTTGGATCAAACGAACCTTGACTCAAGTTTAACGATCTAAACTAAAAGCAAATTCAAAGTCTGCATGTCTCTACCTTTGTTTTATATGATGACAACCTTATTATCCCATTTTCGTAGCTATCAGCCATGCGCGAAGTTAGCCCAGACTGGTTAAGGTACGAGCTTCCCAAGCTCGGGATCGCGGGTTCAAATCCCGCACTTCGCATTGAACCGAACGTGCTTTATCATGAAATTAAAGGAGAGCGGATTTTTCTGTCTTGCATATGTAATTAGGAGAGCCCTTAATTAAGGGCTTAAATTCTAGCCTACCTCATAGAAGAGCAAGTGACGCTTAATTGAGGTGTTACTCTGTTAAGTAATAATATATTTATTACATAGAATGTATAAAGGTGCTTTCGATTGTAAAAGCCTCGTCATAAACAAGTGAAATAAGTCTCTATTTACAAGAGCATATAATGGCCAAATAGTCTTTAAACGAATCTCTAAACAAGCTTGATTCAAAAATATTAGGGGATAATTTCAAATTTGTCTACCGTTTTCAAATAATCGACAAATTAATTTTCTAGACACCAGTGGGAGTGACTAATTTCTCAACCTCATTAAAAATATCTAGGAAACACATTCCTTTGTCAGTAGTCCTAAAAGTCTGATTTTTTTGTTGGTAAATAAGCATATCATTCTCTTGTAACATTGAAAAGTAATATTGTAACTCATCGCGCGTTAAAATGTGTTCAAGTATAGTTGGATCTCTTTGGAATTTTAATGACTCAAGAATCATTGCAATTGCATCG
>JAICVW010000680.1 GCA_025935105.1 Nitrososphaeraceae archaeon | reverse complement strand
CCATTACATATACTCGATTCTATCCTATCAGTCAGGTGCAATATAATAACATAATAATACAAAATACATCAGAATCTAATCACTTAACGTATCCGAAATGACAGAAACAAGATGTAATACATCACTACAATACATTACGCATCCCTGTAATGTAACTGAAAAATAATATTTTTTAAACAAATTGTCAAATAGTAGTTACTTTCAGCTTCGGAATTTTGGTGTCAGAAATCGTATTTATCGTAATATAATACCCTTAATAACATGACTAACTCACAATTGTAGCTGTAGCGAATCTATTTCCCACTTGGTCAATCTTAACCTTAGCTTTTTGCCCTACTTTCCCACTTTTTACGAATACAACAAAACCCTGAACTCTTGCAATACCGTCGCCTTGCCTACTGATGTCTGTAACCTCTACTTCATATTCCTTCCCCACTTCCACCGGTTTCGGCCCTGTAGGACCTCTGAAGCCCCTACTGCCTTCACCACTATAGCCTCTACTGTAACTCACAATTTCGAGAGTTCAGTAGCTCTATAAATCCTTATTCAAATCAGTTTTGTTTACTTGCAACAATCCGTTCATAACCGACGGCTAGTTTAAAAGCTTCCCATCCAATAATTGAACGAGGAAATCGATTGGCCTAGATTTACTATCCAATGCATGCCAGACATTCTATTTGACTTCCAGAGAACTGGCTAGTACATGCTATACTAAAGTCTCAAAATAGCCCCATGCAAACAGTTTTGATAGGAAATTCCATGTAACTAATATTCATAGAGATTTCACATATAATAATCTAATGCATTATTTACTATAAGAAAAGATTAGGGATCATAATACGTTGCACAACAATGAGCAAATTGGCAACAAAGTCAGACTAAAACACTTATTTCATATTGTCGGAATTACAGCTATAATTCCGACGGCTTCTGTATTTCACACAAATGGAGTCACGTCGGATAATTGTGTTTCCATTAGACTTTATTCAATTTGACAGGGCTTGTCTCCTATTTCTCATGATTTAACAATATCCGTTGGAAAGTCATTCTGGGAACGTAGGATATCTATTTGATATTGCTCCGGCAGATAATTTGAATATCTCTACTTTATTGGGTTCCGCCCGTACTTGATTATAGAATAATCTCTATGATAAATAATAGTTTGTCTTCGGTAAACTCGAAATTAATTTTATTTTAATCATGTACCGACTATTAGTAGTTTTAAAAATTAAAATTTATTAATATGCTACTAGTTATTAAGTATTATTTAGGGCCATCTAACTGGAGCGGTCCGAGACAACAAACACAACCACCAACAAGATTACGGGAGATTGAGAGGAGGCAGCAGCTACTGAATTGATATGTTATTGTAGCACACCTATCAGTGTCTCCATATTTTTATATCAACTTATCTACGTTTGAAGGTGGGATTTTAATCGCGTTACTACAATTATCCCTGCCTAGTGTAGTAAGCCTGATGTTGTTAGTATGTGGATCAAGTTCTATGTATTTTAATTCTAAAAGAACTGCTTCTGCTATTTTAGTCGCATCAGATGCATTGTTAAATGCTTTTAATTCATCCTTTATTGTCCTGGTATTGTGCCATTTTGATTCTCTATGGTTTATCCTATCTTTCTTATCCATATCACATAGACGATGGAAGAGAATACCATAATTCCAAATCATATCTTGACTAATATTCGAGGCATCATTTTGGTTGTGGTTGTCAACCATTGTAAAATTCGATAGAGAACATATTATTTCAATTTTTGTGTATGGGAATCTGATTGGCTGATCCTGGGAAGATGGTTTCGTAAATCATTGGACCTCTTGCGTAATTGAAAGCTTAAAGCTATATTCTCCATTGATCTGGACATACTCGATACTGTATTGATGTCTTATGCTCGACTTTCTAGAAAACCATTGTTATTCAAATCTTTTACTGGATTAGAGAT
>JAICVW010000029.1 GCA_025935105.1 Nitrososphaeraceae archaeon | reverse complement strand
TATACTCTCTGTACTGCCATCCTTCCATAATATGTATACGTTATCTCCAGCTGCGGCAACCTGAAGGTCTTGTGCATAGGCAGTAGTATCAACAACTTTTTCAGTAGGTCCAAATGTGGCGCCATTATCCGTGCTTTTTCTTAGAACTATAGCTAAGCTGGAATGTTGCCAGACCACGTACAAGTTGCTTCCGGATCCGCTGATTTGTGGGTGTACTGAGTGTTGTTCGTATTTGCTAAGGAGTATCTCGGGTCCGAACACATTCCCACCATCAATACTTTTCTTGAATAATATTACTGAACTAGATATATTACTATTTTCCCAGACTATGTCGACGTTTGAACCAGATGTATAAAACTTGGGATTAAATGCTCCGGTTGTGTTACTGAGATTATATACGTGATGGGATAGGTGCTTGGGCATCCTTGCAATCTCATGTGCTTTGAGCAGTAATGGTACCACTTTAGTGGAATCAGGCCTTAACGATAACAGGTTCTGAGGAAGTTCAAAAATGAGACAAAGTACTAGGGCTAATAAAGATAAGGTGGCTAAATTTGTGTGGACTAACTTGAACATCTTAGATGACTTCCATTATTCTTATTGACCAGCATACACAAGAAATATCAAACACTTACTTAAGCACAATCGAAGGTTATACGAATCATCATGGCAACTAAAAGCATTTATTCTAAACTGTACAATGTAATACTGTAAAGTAGTGTGAAGGACGCGAGCTCGATTCGGTAGCTGAAGCCTTCTACTTTGGTTATTGCTGGTATTCAAATTTAATGATTTCGATATATGTCGGGCAAAGATGAAAAATAGCCTTTCTCATCCTCGATCGCTTTCAAGCTTACCATTTTATCTCCTTTTTAAAAAACCAAAGCATGTATGCATATGACCGTACAATAGCATATATTGGCCGATAAATCAAAATTACGAAGGGTGCCAGGTAAGTATATCTTAGATCCTGCTTGTTTGGAGATATTAACACTGCCGTAAAAATAGCTATGAGCTCGTTCACAAAATATATCATCAAAACTAATGTACCTGTAAAAATAAGTGACTGTAGTGAAAAGGTACCTGATATCAACAACCATGTTATCGATCCCACTCTTAAGAACAAAAGGATCAAATCCATAAAGAGCATATCGATGATGGCCAAGACAAATAAGGGTTTGTAAGCACTGCGCGAGATTATGACATCTAAGTGCTTAATCAAAGTTGCAAACTGTCCATGAGACCATCTAACTCTCTGTGTCATCCAGGCGTTCCAACTATTAGGACAAAAGGTCCATGCAATAGCATTCGGAATAAATTCAACTTTTCCTCCAGTTTTGTTTAGCTTAATTGTAAGATCAAAGTCCTCAGTTATCGTGTCTTTGTCATACAATCCAATTTTCTTGGCTGTATCCTTTGAAAAAGCACCGAAAGCTCCTGGAATTATGACTAAAATGTTCAGCATCAGTCTTATTCGCCTGCCCAGCTCAAATGCAATCAAGTACTCATAAGCTTGGCACTTTGTGATAAGATTCTGAACTCCTTGGTCGCCGGACAAAATCCTAACGTTGCCAGCAACAGCGATCACTTCATGCCGTGAAATATGTTTTGACACTTCGCTTAGTGCGTTTCTCTCTATTAGCGTATCCCCGTCCATGACCATCAAAATATCCCCAGATGCATATATTGCGCCGAAATTGACTGCACTGCTCTTTGAACCCTTACCTGCCGTTCGCCTTATTAGCTTAATCAGGCCTTGCTCCTGGAACTGCATTGCTTGTTGGTATGTGTCATCTGAGGAATGGTCGTCAATAACAATGATCTCTTTGTTTGGATAGGAATTCTCCAGGGTAGACGCTATCGTTCTTCGAATCGATGCTGATTCGTTATGCGCTGGAATTAGCACACTGATCTTTGGTAGGCCTTTGCTCCATCTTTTAGACGTAGTGTAATCACCTGTATCCCTTTTGGAACTACCGAAAACCTTGCTGATCAACAGCACTACAGGCTTTCCTATATTCCTGCAGACATCCACTAAAGTCAGCGCGACTATAGCTACAATTTGCCATATTGATAGCGAATGAATCCAAGAACTAAAAGCATCGAAACCATAAAAATTATTCCTTACTAGGGAAAAAAAGGCCGCAGAGATGGCGGCTGCTGAGTCACTGTTTAAACACACGAGCAACGTATACCTACCTCAACACTATAATATTGAAGCACCTACGAAACGATGCTTTCAGAAACTAATGCTTGCTTGAATTTCTCTAGCATCCTTGTAGCGTCATCTGCCAACACAGAGATCACTGCAAACCGTTTCAGTAGGTTTCGTGTTACCTCTCTTGGTTCAGAAAAAATTACTGCATATTTATGAACGATACCAGGGACAGTCTTGGCCACGGTGTCTAATTCAATTATTTTAGTGAAGTTTTCTTCTACATCAGATCCCAAAACAATCACAAGGATAGTTTGGTCTCCTCTTCTAGCTACTAAATCTATGTATCCTGATGTTAATGCATATTTTAAATTCGTATTGACTGAGTCGGTTAAGAATCCCCTTTCTAGTAGGAATTCTTCTAAGGAGGTTAGAGAGATAATACTTTGTTTTATTTTGTCGAGTTTGTCCTGCATGACTTGGTAGCTATATAGTTGAGTCCATTTTCCTTCTGAAATACTGAAATTAAGGCTGCAGTCGTTGCACTGGCATCTTATCTCCGGAGTTCCGAAAATGTTCTTACATACTCTGCAGCCATAAGCGGAGTCCATCTTGAAGTAATCCACACCAATAAGCTTTAGCTCCTTGTTGCATTTTGGACAATTCAATACATCATGATTCCTGAATTTATACTCGAGGTCTGCGTAACCACATTTGTTGTGCTCAAGTATTGCGTCTTTAACAAAGTCGCTGCTATTACAGTTGTGACACAAATAATGTTGTGTGATGTTAACCGAGTAGCATCTAGAACATGCAAGCACCAATTCTATCGGACGTTTTGCAATGAATCCTGCATTAACTAATGATTCCAAGGCATTGCCGATGTCTGTGATGACTTCGTCTGATCTATGATCATATGTTAGATTGCAGTGAATTTCCTGCTTTATAGGCCCTTTAGAACCAAGGAAGTATTTGAGAACTTTTTTTGAATTTGGATTCTCCAGTATACGAGTAATGCTAGATAAGCTGGCCTTTTTTCTCCATTCGTTGGTTACTGTGTGTAGCGATCTTGGAATCCATTTTACTCCTGCGTCGTTTTTTACAATGAAATCTACTGCTCCAATTTTTGTTGCTAGCTGAACTAATTTTGGATCATCTGATACAGAAATGGCTACGATTGGTATCTTGCTTGAATATTCTTTGAATATGTTTACTATGTGCGGGTCAGATAATTTCGAGTCGCACAAAATAGCATCAAAAGTTCCTTCGCGTAATTTCTTATCAGCCTCGTTGGGTGAAAGACAAGATTCTAGCTGTATTGATTCGCCGATGTTTTTTCTAATATTGTATTGGGCAAATCTATCTTCGTCTATGTATAGAACCCTTATTACTTTTGCGACAACGAAATCACGCTCGTCAGCCTTGCCAGTTTTAAGGATCTTTCTTAGTTCTTGTTCTACGTTTAGGGATAGAGTTTCCTCATTACGATCAATGGCATTCCTCAGTTCTGACAAAGCAAGTTTTATCGCGGAACGATTTGCAAGATCGTTTGGGTCTAAACTCCCAGAGACAAGTCCCTCAGCCACACTATTTAGCAATTCTGCAAATCTGGAAACGCCTATATGTTCTTCCAGCCTTGAGGCCGCCAATATGCTCTGAATAGTATCTCGCAGCGATTGTCTATTGTTTCGTAAGTCTTCTAGTAGGCCAAGTGCATTGTTTACCTGGTAACTTATCTCGTGTTTGTATTCCCCTGAAAAAGACAATTTTCTTCATTCTCCCCTGCGTAGAATAATTTTATATTGAACCAGCTATATAAAGAAAATGCTAATAATTGTCTTCTATTTATGACAAAGTTTCTATGATTATTGCAGGATGCAGGCCATTTAGTTCCGCAGAACTGATTTCAGGTTCAGTACGCGTTAATTTTAACTGTAGGTGAGCCCAATTTGCAACAATCAATCTCCGGAAATGCGTGGACTTGGCATAAAGATAGGACTAATAATAGGCTCAACAAACGTACCGAAAAAATACTCATAAATTCATTTCTTGTTCCGATAATCCAATCAAACAGCGAATTAGACAACAACAACATCAGACTTCATCTATCATTGATGTAAATGGATAAACAGATATTCATTTGAATTGCTATAATTTGCTGCTGCATTAGTGATCGAAATAGCTGTTTCTTACAAATTAAAGGCCGAATACCAAATTGATTGTAACACAACTCTTTTGTTGCATTTCAGCCACAATAACATACCTTTAGCTATGGTCCTTCTTTTTAATTCTTTTATTATATTGGCGAGATCTTGCTCACACATCTCCAGCTTACTGGCAATTCTACCGGCACTTAACTTTAACAACGATAGCGGGGTGTGCACATCATGCCACTAGTTATATTTGCATTATTCGTACCATTCTGCGTTTTTAGACCAGTGTGGTTACCTCCAGTTAATGTAACCGATGTTGAGGGACTTTTCAAGGCTTGATATACTTGTTGATTTCTTTCTTTTCCCAAAAAATCATGAATGTATATCTTGATGCCCTGTCTAAAGCTATTGACAAATTTTACTACTTTTCCAACGTCGGCTTTGGAATTCTGAGAATCGATTGGAGAAAGAGGGAAATTCACCACAGTCAAATTATTCTTGATTCCAAAGGCCTGCTCTTTCTTTATCCAAGGTACATCTGTAGCGACCTTGGGTGTTAAAAGGGAGACGAATACACCAAATCCATTTTTCTTAAGTACAGTGAATTCCTCATCTGTAGGATATGGACCAAAGTATATTGAATTGCTAAATTTCGTTATATTTCCTCTTTCGAATTTTGCGGGCAAAGCAGGGATGGCCGAATTGTTCTGAGTTGGAGATATATTTTTTGTCAAGTCATTTGAGGTACTCTTATTCGCAGCAGAAAACGTTGTAGGTGATGCTGTACTTTGTTTAGGAGGAAATAATAGTTGCAAGTTGGAGATCTTTACATCCTGGTATGATAACCTTGCAAAGATTGGGGCATTCATTGAAATTAGCGGTGATGATAACACTCCAAACATAATTAAGTTAAATACAACGACATATACACAATATGGCTTCAACTTTGATATACTCATAATTATTTATCTATATTTCAAGTTGTATAAATAGTTGTATTAAAACAGTGATATGTCAAATGACTGACTGAATACTGAGTGGTGGTGATTTCAGCATAGGTGCAGCTGCAACTGATATTTGCTCATAATAGATTTGAAACAAACAATTCACAGATAGCCAATCAGATTGGTTGACCGTATAACGACATTAGATATGACACTTGACTTACAACTCAACAGTACAAATGCTAGGCTTGATAAAGGTTCACATAACTCCAGTACTCCTCGCTGAGGGTATATCTATTTGTGAATCCTTTCTAGAAGGGATTCTTCTTTCTTTGTTTAACTTTCTCCTAAACCATAGTTAGATTATGACGATATCTTTCTATTAACTGAGATAGATCATCTAATGATACTGGTTTTTTAAGAACTTCTTTTGCACCGGCTGCTAGGAAATCAACAATGTTTTTATCATTAGTTGAAGATGCTGTAAAGATTACAATGTTTTCTGATTTTAACAAGTCCTCAGTCTTTAGTGTTTTAAGTATATCATATCCACTAAACTGAGGCATTGCCATATCAAGTAAGATTAGATTATATCTTCCTCTTTGGGTTACGATTTCATTTAATCCCTCTCTTCCATCATTTATTACTTTACATTCAATATCTTTACTATCTAAAAAAAACTTAACGGCATCGGTTATCTCTTCATTATCGTCGATTATTAGAACCTCCAATGAGTTAGATCACCCTCTACAATACAATTTTATTGAAGCAGCGGTAGTATAAGTGTTATCATGTTATATGCTGCCCCTACGAGGCGCAGCTATGCATCTGTAGATATTACGCCTCCAACTCCAGCACAGCAATATTTTCTTGTGGCAGCTAATGAGTATCTGATTTCCGCATTGTTGCAAAGTATCCCAAAACGGTTGCTTTCAATTGCGAAGACTACTACTTCGTGGTCCCCTGCAGCACTAGCATTATGATTGGTTATACTATCACTGAATCCATGTTCTTATTAATTCTAGGCAAACCTCTTTTTCCTAAAAGTGACAATTCCCGAATAAGCAGAAGATTTCCTCGTTATCACGTAGTACTCTTAAAGTCAGGTTTCATTATGACTGTATGGGTATTGTAAATTTGAACGCCGCTCCAATAGTGTAGTTTTCATCAATCCATATTTTGCCGTCATGAGCCTCAACAATACCTCTGCATATTGCCAGTCCTAGTCCTGAACCGCCATGTTTTCTCCTAGGACTTGTGTCAATTTGATAAAATTTATTGAACAGCTTTTGTCTCTCCCCTGTTGTAAGTCCAATACCATTGTCCGCTACTGTAAAAATAAAGTCTTGTGAATTTGGACTTTCTCCCTTCTCTACTCTTATTATTATTCTCCCGCCAGCCTTATCAGGAACAAAATCGACCGAGTTCTTTACCAAATTGGAGATAACCTGTTCTATCCTTTTTGCATCGCAGAAAATACTATCTCCATTTGCAATTCTTATCTCTGATTTAAGTTCAATTTGTTTTTCGACAGTCAGTGGAGTCAGGTCTGAAATTATTTCATTTATAAAATCTGTAATTTCAACATCATATTTTGACAGGGTTATTTTGCCAATATCAAGCTTGTAAACATCTAATACATCCCCAACTAATGCTTCAAGCTTTTCTATGCTTCTCATAACTACCTGCATTGCATTCTTCTGCTTTGGATTCAGGATACCCAGTGAAGTTGTCTTGAGAAACAATTCTGAATAAATCCTTATTGGAACAATAGGGGTTTTTAATTCATGGCTGACCATTGAAATGAATTCCTCTTTTGCTTTCTCAGTTTTCTTTAAGGCTTCATAAGCCTTTTCTAGCTCCTCTTCTTTTGTTATCAGCTGTTTGTTGGCATTTGCCAGTTCTTCTGTCTGTAGTCGCAAACTTCTATTTGTTCTTTGTATACTTTCTCTCATGTTATCTAGGTGCGTGGCTAACTCTCCAATCTCGTCGTCGGTTGTAGATTTTATATTGAGATCAAGCTCGCCTTCAGCGATCTTGTCTGCAGCTTGCTTGAGGTCACTTATGGGTTTTGAAATAGTCTTTGCAACAAAGAAAACTGTAGCTGCCACAATGGACAACACTAAAACCGTAGCAAAAATGAAATTATTTCTCAAGTCTATTACTTGACTAAATGCTTTCTGAGTATCCTGCGCGGTAATCAAGAACCATCCATTGCCAGGGTAATCTAAATAGCCCTTATCTTTAGCAGCCACAAATAGTGCGTCTCCTTGACCATTCAAATTACTAGATACGAGACTTTCTATCGAGTTACTTGAATTTTTTATCCTTGCAAATATGGGCTGGTGGATCAAACTTTTTTGCAAACCATCGTCATAGTTAGAATAGATTACTGAACCGTTATCAGATACGAGGTTTATTTCAGCGTTTTGCAGTATACTAGTAGTTTGCATGATTTGACTTATTTTGCTAAAGGGGAACTGTAGGAGCAAAACTCCCGATATTTTGCCATTTGGACTAGATAGTGGTCCTGCCACACGCATTATATAATGATTCAAAGTGGTTGAAATTACTGGCGCCTTATCATAGTATATGTGTCCATTAATTGCACTTTTAAAGAATACTTCATGTGAGCGATCGACACCACGCGTACTGGAATTTGAGGTATTAACTATCTCCTTGCCATTTTTATCAAATATGGCTGCGAAATCGTACGTATGCCCATCGATCTTTAGAACTGATTTCAAATATTCCAATTTTTTCTCTGTCGGAGTGGGTTCTGATAATATTACATTATTAGCATCGGTCAGAAACTTAATATCCGAAATTCTATCAAACATAGTCTTTGATATTTTATCCATTGTACTAGCAGTATTATCTTCTAAATGCTTTCTAATTTCAGATATCATCCCTGTTGAAAATGAGTTTATTGAAATGACAGATGCCACAAGTAAAGTGATTATAACTAACGACACCATAATAATGAATAATTTTATTTTTATTTCCATTCTCGCATAAACCTACTATCTGTGGATTTGGAATATCCCATATTGGAGCAGATCTTTCCAGCTAATATAGTCAGATACTTTGTAATAAAGATATTCCGTTAACGGAATATTAAGCCAATATTTCCCTTCATAGGGAATACACAAATATGAGTACAGCCATATTTATAACCATGACAGTACGACGTGTTAGTAGACCTCTTGAAGTCATTTCGCGTAGAAAACTAGACCAGTGTAGGTGATGTGTGGTGGGATTTAGATTACAATCCTATAGAAAGTATGTTAGTGACCCTTGGAGAACGATTCTCATATTAGCCTCATCCATAATAGTATCAAATTGTTTCATTGCCTTTTCAAACGAGGCAAATCGTGATTTCTTTACTAACTGGACTATAGACACAGCAGCGGCCGCTGCCTTATCGCTGTCTCTAATAACCATAATTGTAGCACACAATCGAAGGGTAGACAGATTTCTTCTTAAAGCGTATATTGTTCTTACCGTTGGTTTGGCCGTCTGGACTATTGCAGAGATTACTTGGGCTTATGATCAACTTGTATTGGAAATTGGTACCCCGTTTCCCTCTTCTGCTGATGCATTTTGGCTAGTCGGTTATGGATTTCTCACTAATTTTGTGTTTAGGATATACCACCACTTAAATAAAGGAATTCAAAGGTTTTTGGTGATTCTTGTATCATTATCTGCAGCAAGTATCTTAGGGTACACACTTTATCTCACTTTTGGTATCGCAGATTTATTGTCTACGGAAGAGGGTAGCCTAGCATGGCTAATTAGTATTGCGTATCCGATCTTGGATGGAATCCTGCTCGTTCCTGCCCTGTTAATTCTTTGGACCATACGGGATGAGAAATTGACTTCAGCAAATTGGGGTTTGTTAGCTCTATCCATAGTGCTTGTTACAGTAGCAGATATTGGTTTCGGATATAGCGCGGTAATTGACAAAGCAGGAAAGGAAGAATGGATATGGGATATGTTTTATGACTCTAGTTATCTTACTATGGCTGCGGCTTTGTTCTTACAGAGTAAGATTTTTATGATAAAAGACTATCAAAAAATTACTGTTTAACAATAATGGCTACATCAGAATATGTGATGTCTAAGTTGTCAAATTAACGTTGTGAACAATTGATATGAAAAAATCGCCATAGTACTCAGCTATTTTGATGTCAATGTTGTATGAGCTTAAAAGGTTCTGCCTTTCTGAATTTTTCTTAAATTTTCAAGCAAGGATCTCATTTGCTTTGGTGTCGGACTAAGATCTTTAATCTGTCTCATACTTAACATGAGTTCCTTTAAACCATCATATACTTCTTTATCTTCTATGGTGCTTACGAGTGTATCTGCTCCGAATGGTTTTTGCATCAATTCTACAACCTGCTTCAGCTGTTTTACTGTATCCTCTAAAGTTTGTTCTACGTACGCAGAAGCAAATATTATCCTCTGCCTTGGATTCATTTTAAGGATTTCCCTTGCGACTTGCATTCCGTCTTTCTTTGGCATCATATAATCCAAAACTACTGCGTCAAAGGGAGTATCTATTTTGTGTGTCTTTGCGTTTCCCCTGGATAATGTTTGTTTCCATTCCTCACGATAAGTTCTCAGACATTCTTCTCCATCGCCAGTAAGGACAACTTTATGGTTTCGGGCTTCTAAGGCATCCTTGTACGATTCTAAAAGGTCAGCATCATCATCTGCGACAAGTATCCTCATTATACTACTGAAGTATAATGCATGGTTGGATATTAAGACTCCCGAATGAATTCTAGATCGGCAAATGGAGATATATAAAAAAGACATGTTTTGTGTCAAATTCTGTGGATTTTACCAAACGGCCGAATGCACCTATCGACTGAACCGTTAAGATTAAAGGAAGGATTGTCATAGTAAGAAGCATAACAGCCATTCTACGGTATTTGATCCATTATCTTATAATGGGGCATTTCATATTACACTTTTAAATAAATTATGTCCATTCTCACGCCTAATATTTTTAAGTTTGCACCACACTTTTTCACTGCAAGTATAGGGCCAAAATTTAATCTATTTCTGATAAAATGATGAAATTGCTTTCCCTATATCTTCTTCAAATTTCCTTAATAATCTATGAAAACTATCTTCAAGCTCTTTGACCCTCTTCTCGGTTTCCATTTTAAACGATTCAATATCAATAGCGCCATAGACATGGTAATAGCCACCTTCTTTTAGTGTCTTCGTTTCTTTATTGCAAATTCCTAAGTTTACTAATTTCTGCAAAGATCTAAAAACAGTACTTTTATCCCTATCTACCTTTTTTGCAAGCTCTTCTAAAGTCATAGACTTTTTATTCTTAATCAAGATGAATACCAGGTCTAGTTCCAAGGTCGATAAATCATATAGATAGATAAAAAGATCCTTGACCGTGGAATTCATGCGCGTAATTGTTTTAATTGTAGAAGCTGGCAATACTCAACAATCAAGCCCATCCCCATTTAAAGGTATTGTATAGTCTTGGTATGTAATGCAGGGCTTTGGGCCTAAATACCAAAACCCATTTATATGGCGTTAATTTATCTACTTCATTATGGCAGCATTGGAATGTCCCCATAAGGCAATATCTACTCCTGAGAATGTTCAAAGGGTACCTATAACAAATGTTCTTAGCGCAATAGCTGATGACAAATCTTTGGTTCTATTTAATACCATCGCTATTGCAAGTGAAGATAGTGATTTTCTTATTACAAGGCTGGGTCTTACAAGGAAACAGTATTACTTTAGAATCTCTGCGTTGTTGAAAACTGGCTTGATTAGTAGAAAGCACCGCCAGTACAAGCTTACCTCACTTGGTTTGATAGTTTACCATGCTCAGTTGATGATTGGAAGGGCGATTGATACATACTGGAAACTCAAGGCGATCGATTCTCTTGAAGCTGAACACAAGCTTCCAACCGAAGAACGTAACAAGATAATTAACACGTTAATGGACAATCAGGAAATCATAACGATTCTTCTAAAACAGCCTTGAATTGCTATTATTTGTGTTAACAGATTTAACATATCAGGATTCAAAGTATCCCAATTCACATAGTGCACCATCCTTATGTATAACCTTGCTCGTTGTAGAAATATTTCGGTCAGAAATTATTTTCCACATTCATAGTCCTCACAATAATAATCCAGTATTATATTATGTACCACGTCACCTCATATATCCTCTGACCTCAACAACTGCTGACCACTGGGATCACATCTAGAGTTTGTGTATACTTGTTGTCAGAGTCAGTCACGATGTTCCACTTCATCGTTACCGATATCCTTCTCATTTCCATTTCCATTTACATCCTTTATGTCTGATCCATCTGATCCATCTGATCCAAGTTTAGAAAGGATTTGATCAAGAGCAATTTCTGACTTATCTACTAGTAGAAAGAAACTTTTCTGCTGCAACAGTATTCAGTAGCTTCGCCACTTCAAATTAGTGGATGGGTAGGAATTGGAATCTATCTACTTATCTACTAAAAGTAATTACCTTATGTACAGCTACAAACAATGTTTAGAAACTTGAATCCTTATGTTACCGCTGTCTATTGGTTTTAAGCAAAGCAGCTCTATTTCTATTCATAATAGAACTTCCACCAAACGATATTATCAGATTGAATGTGAGGGCAACGATAGCAATATACAATGAACCAAAAATTGGAATATTAAAAAGAGACGACATTAGTGCTCCAAAGTGATTCGTAGACTCGACCATAAAAATTCCTGAAAACACTCCGACTAACAAACCAGCAATGAGGGGTTCTTTTCTTAATGATTTGACATATAGCCCAAAGAATACCGCAGGTAATTGATACATCCGAGAAATTGCTTGGTGCAAAAAAAGTTGAATGATACATGGATGCAAATACAACGGGTAAGTGTTTTCTGGGCACGCCAAACGGATGCATTAAATGTATTAATGAGACTGCAATCTTACGGCGTAACAGACAAAGATATCATAAATATTCATGAATTTATAAACTCGGCGCGTCATTAGAATACTAGAAGAATATAGCTTGCACCAAACTGATTAAGGAAGGGCGCTCGGTTTACAACCCCCTTTAATGATGTTTCTAAAGATTTTTCAGTGTTTGACCCCATTGTATTGCTTCTTCAATGTTGAGTTTCAATACATCTTTTGCTTCATGAATGTCTATGGGCTTGCCATGGGATTTGTACGTCGTTCCATCAGAAAGCCATTTTGCTACATTGCTGTGTCACTCTGAAATCGTCATTTTGTTACTACTCTTTGCTGGTGTTATTGACGTAGAACCTTTACTTGCATTTATAATGTGCCATTTAATCAAGTTGCTAGATGTGTTGTTAGTGTCGTGAGTATTAGTAGAAGCAGTTTTTTGACCTTCTGAAAAGATGACAAGATTTGACCCTACAATAGAAATAGCAATAGTGGTAGACACAACTATTATTAGGATAGACAGTAAAGAAGGAGATAATACCGATAATGGATACCTTGATTTCAACTTAACTAATCTTTCTTGGCCAAATAGATTATAAAAGGATAAAGCTTCGTATCTAATAATGGTTGTCCTAGTCGGGTACAGGTTTTATTAGTAGATTAATTACTAGGGAAGTAGCGTTTTATGGACTATATATGAGAAAATGTTAATACTTAATAGTTAAGCATTAGATGCTCATCTACAACTCCAGTCCCAATCAAGATGGGATAGTGGGGAAGTTTGTTGACATAATTAAGATTCTTTACTTACTTACTCGCGTCCTACAATTATTGTAATAGGAAATCTAAAATGAATTGCATTATCTTTATAATAACTTTCTACGCCCAATGTGCCTTTGCTTAAATCCTCCTTGAACATTGACGTATTTTGTCAATATCCTTTAGGTTTGTAGAAGATGCTTTCAATAT
>JAICVW010000317.1 GCA_025935105.1 Nitrososphaeraceae archaeon | reverse complement strand
CAGAAGCTGAGGTCGTACCATTAATTGTAATAAAATTTGTTAATATTGTCTGATTTTGAGTTGGAGGGTTTGTAATATTAATGGAGAGCTGATGACTGCTATTCCCTATCCCTGTTGCCATTGCATTCTGTGATAATAGACAGGATAATTCAACAAACAGCAAGAATATAAAAATGGATAATCTAGATAAAGAAATTGACTTTTTCATTCCCACTTTCACTTTTTTCCTTGAGCTATTTAACTATAATCTCCTGCTGCAGAAACAAACATCGGTACCCCTTCATTAGTAAGTATACACATGGGGTTATTCTGTAAGAATAGATGAGATGATTCAACAAATATAAAAATGAACGAATATAAAAATAAAAATGGATACTATAAGCAAAGAAACTGATTCTCCCATTGATTCTTAAGGTGGTTTAGCAGACATCCATATATATGTAGTAAAAGCCTTAAATCATATAATGGATTGCTAAGATCTTCTGACTCAATTCCTGCTTGATTGCTATTTATAGATTGTATCCATCTTTTGCCACTCTCGTACAAGAATACTTGTTGGACATAGGTGTGAACATATTGAGTATTTGAGTCTGCTGATTTGTTAGCCTGGGTTTTAGTTATGAAACTGTTAATCTCGTGCGGCAGCTGCGGGCAAAGCATGCTAACGACCGTTTTAGAAATTATCTTAGGCCTAGAAAATTGTTTACAATTGAATTTCAGATGTTTGGATAACTAAAATATTGGCCATCTGGAGGTGGACCGACCGATTTGCTGCTGTTACTGCAGCTGCTGACAAAGGTAGCTAGGGTTTGTATTACAGTATGGAGTTGTATTACAGTATATAGCCACTGAATACATTCTGATGGGCATGGACTGGCATACGGGCATAATTGAGTTCCTATGGTGTCATGCTTGGTATTGCACATACGGGAGGTATAAAAGTAAGTCCTGCTAGCAAAGCTAGAGATATTAGAAGCCGTGTTTTCATGGTAGGAGTCACGTATACATTTTCGAAATTCGTGATTGAGTCTTCATCATACATTCCTATGAACCCACTTGATAGTTAAGAAGAGTTTGGTTGATGGATTGAGTTATCAAAGGCCGCTACCAAAAGTCCGTCAACCCATAACTGAATGTGCGGTATATTCAACGCAGAATTTGTGACACGGAGCGTGAACATCTGCCATTGACCAATATGTACTGTCGGTGAAGGAGTGGTTTTCAAGAAAATCTCGCAGTCACAGTTAATATTGTTATCCTTTTTCACTATCTGAAACCCATTTGTCTTTAAAACTAGAGCATAGTAATGGAATTTATCAGTATGATGCCATGGAGGACTGTCTGAGCGGCTTAAGAGTCATCATGTATAGCGTCATCTGAAAGTCTATGAAGGATGCCGTACTCGTTGTCAATGTTCCATGTGTTTCACCTGGGAAGTGGAAGTCTTTGGATATTCGAGGAGGTAGCCGTTTCTGCCACCACTCGGGAGAGTAGCTATTGTTACGCCCTTCAGGCCATAGCCACCGTATATGTCTAGCCGTTCCAAGTTTGGTCACGTGAACTGTACCTCCATATAGTAGTAGAGTGTATTACCTCTTTGGATCTAACGTAAGTTGCACTTAGAAACTAGCTAGAATAGGTAAAAAGCTGCTGCTTGTGATTCGGAATAGGTGTAATAGAGCATCGTCAATCCTGAATGTATGGAATTAAGGCGTAGTAACCTGAATAAAATGGATGATGATTATTATAATAATTGAAATAATTTTAGTCTTTGTAGAATAAAGACAAACAAATGCTCAAAATGCTATCAAGAAGAGTAGGGTAAAGTCAAAGTGTTCAACAGAAGAGTGGTTATTTAATCCCTACAAGTATAAAACACTTGTCAACCCATATACTTTGAAAGATGACAACTTAGAATAAATGCGATGGCATCAACTGAGAAGTACTGAAGTGCTTAAAAACAATAAATGCTAAACATATAAAGTTTCATAAATTTGATACCTCTTTACTTCATGCTCAATCAATCATCAGTCAATCAGTACATTGCTTTCTACCTGTCGCTGCATTAAACCATGTTAAAATATTTCATCTCCTGAGAGCCCCTCAAGTTGACATAACTATTAAATAATCCTCCAATAAATAACTGCATAAATGGGAGGCCAAGAGTCTTGTTTGTAAGTATCATATGCATGAAAGGTATTGCTATGATTTCTTGCGGCTATCCAAATAATATATACATCCGAGATCTCAATGCATTGCATCATGGTTTTTAGTAGATATACTTTCTGTAGAATAACCATCTTTAAAGCAAATACTACAGGATGCGTATTTCCTAGTAAGATACTTCGAATCATTTATGGCTATTATTCTTTTTCTCATTTGCGTGTTCAAAACCTTCACCAGTCCGGAGAGGGCAGTTGTCCCAATACAAAAGAGATGATTAACTCTGAGTACTAAGTACGGAGCAAAAGTGCTGACAGTAGCTGGCACTAGACCAGAAATAATAAAGTTAGCTGATATTATTCCCTTACTCAGCAGGAACTTTGAGCATGTCTTCGTGTATACAGGCCAGCACTATTCTCCAAACATGAAAGATATTTTCTTCGACGACTTGGGTATAATGCCAGATTATGATTTTAAGTGCAATGTCTCTGATATTAGTACTCTCAAAGAGCGAATGGTCCCTACTCTTCAACAAATTAATCCCGAATATGTAATTGTTTATGGTGATACTAACTCAAGTATGGCTGCTGCATTAGCCGCAGAGCAAATCAATTCAAAGATTATACATATAGAGGCTGGCGTTAGGGATTTTGATTATGCGGTGCCAGAAGAGCCATTGAGGATAAAGATTGATGAGATGTCTAAGTATCTATTTGCACCAAGTCAATTCTGTGCGACTGTATTAACTTACGAAAATATCTCTGGGAGGATATTTTTTACTGGTAATCTTATTTCGGATGTTTGTAGGAGATTATCAAAAAACTCTAAAAACATCCCAAAAGATGATATTCCGGAAGAGTACCTTCTCCTGACCATACATAGACCAGAGAACGCAGATAATCCTCATAATCTCAAGCTTCTATGCAGTCATTTGAAGAACGTACAATACAAAGTAGTATTTCCGGTCCATCCTAGAACCAAGCAAGGCCTTTTACGACATAACATCCAGTTACCATCAAATGTTATCACTATTGAACCTGTGGGATACGCCGATTTCTTAAATTTGCTGAAGGGCTGTCGCCTAGTCCTTACTGACTCGGGCGGAGTACAAGAAGAGGCTGTCATTTTAAGGAAGCCTTGTATAACCCTAAGACACACCTCGGCGCGATGGGAAACAATTTTGCTAAGGGCAAATATTCTTTTCCCTCCAGATAGAGAGGATTCACTACAAGATATTGTAGAAACCATGCTTGCTACAAAGATCAATCGGAATCCTTATGGAGAAGATGTTGCTATCAAGACAGTCGAAATCCTAAAGGAACTAATAGTTTGAGTACTGGAATATTTTTTCTGATTGTCCTTAACACAATTTATAAATGCTCCAAACACTACTAATTACATGAGCCTGGGTCATAATTTATGTTGATAATTTTGTCTGATAATAGACAACTCGATTAGGTTAACATCCTATCATATACAGCTTAAGAGATATACCCAAGTATACAGCTTAGCTTAAGAGATATACCCAAGTATACAGCTTAAGAGGCATATTTTACATCAATAACGACTTTTAAATTTTTTAAATTTTATTTATAGAATATCTCTTAATTATTTGCAGCATTTATGGAGAAGGACACTAAGCAATGGTCGCAGTTAAGTTGAATAATCCATTACAATGAATGTGGATCGAGTAGTCCGTGCTTTAGGCCATTCTGAGATCATATACCACAGGCGTTCGTTATCATTCTATTGTAAGGTAATTCGGCAGAGAGAAAGTGATGTAGTGATCTGTTTGAATCTAGTCTAAACCATATACGGACTATGACGCATCGTATAATTATAGTAGGAGAATAAACATATGGTCTACCTCTTTGAAAGTATCTGATAGAGCTACGACGTAAGTCAATTATTCCAACAAGATACAGAATGCCAATTAGAATGGATGACGAACCGAAGCTATTCTTGTACAAAGTATCTGTTTCAAACAAAATATGATACACGATTAGACCAGCTTTATTTGTTGTCAATTATGATGCAGGCTCTAATTAGATTTTATCTCAACCAACTATCGTCAACAGGGTTAATGATAGCGAATGGCGTGTACGAGGTTGTTGCAAAGCTGTTTTATGTCGTCGTGATAGTTATACTATTCCAGTTTTGGTTCCCTGCGTTATCTGTAGCCCTGGCCTGTATCCTCTGGCTTCCTGTTGTAGGAATATTAAATGTAATAGACCATGTTGACCAGTTTCCAGGAGAAACTGGTGTAGCGGCTGTATAAGGAATGATCGTTGCGCCAGT
>JAICVW010000223.1 GCA_025935105.1 Nitrososphaeraceae archaeon | reverse complement strand
GTTAACTAAACCGGACGACCTAAAATAAGTTTGAAAAGTGAGTAGACGTGCGTTTAGCAATTGGTATTGGAAACCACAAGGAGTATCCACAACTTCGGAATTTATATCCTATTTATTCTAAAATCTCTCTTTGGTTGTTGGATACTGAGCAATATTTGTTTTAGTTCTTCGTCTGTCAGTGCCCTATTAATCTTACCTCCAGACGCTGCGTTTAAAAGATAATTTTCAACAGCATGAGCAAGTTCTGGCTTTACCATTCTAACATTCATCAACCTCTGACGTGCTGATGGATCCAACAATATCATTAGCGCACGTTGACGCATCGCAGCTGCTTCGGCTTCGCGTTTTCGAGTCTCATCATCTGGCTGCTGGGACTGAGGTATCGACATATTTTCTAACTATCCACTCTTGATTAGCCGTATCGTTGTAACTCAGGAGCGACCTTCACTAATTCGTTATGAATATCGGTAGACAATCTGTCCAGTTTCTTCATCCCTTCATTAGTCATCATACGTCCTTGCTTTTTCTTTGAAATATAACCTGCTGCTTCTAATTGTTGCAATGCTTTCCGGATTATTGCTCCGCCTGCATCTCTATGATGGTCCAAATTATAACCGATTCGTTTTCTTCCTCCGTAATTTCTCTTTAATTCACCTACTCCCTCTGGCCCATGGAGATAAACTTTTCTCAAGATCGATGCACATCTCGTGTACCACCAGTCCTTTGCCTGAGGCACTTTTTCAGCATGCGACCCAGTTTTTACAAATGCTGCCCAGAGCGGGGGCTGAATCTTCTTGTCATTTCGAAGTTGTTCGGCTAATCTGTTTATCAAGTCGATAGCTGGTATATCATAAACCTTAGCCATAGCAATTACTAGATATCCACGCCTCAATTCCCTTATAAATCCTTATTCGTGGACTTTAGATCCTTGAAGAATCTTTCGATAGGTATGTCCACACCTTATGCATGTAATCCTAATACTCTTTGTATTAGTTCCTCCGACTCTTACCCTAGAATTTTTCCCGGGGATAATGAATTTTTTGCATTTCTTACAGTACAATTGCCGGGCATCATAATCCATTCTTACACGCGTCCGCATAGCAATTTTTTTGGCTAGGTGTGCTTGTTTATCGGCAAATATTTCACTGGTACGTGCTAATTTGAGGGCACTGGATATGAGAATCCTGATCCTTTCTAGAGCAAGTTCCTTGGCAGCATCTCCCGCCATAAGTGCCATCACTGTTATGTCTGCATATAATAATTTTAATTCTCTCGTCAATAGGTACCTAGACAGCTGCGGTCATATGTAGATGCAGAGCATCTCATTTCTTTGTTCTTGTTATCTCCTAAATGAGTATTCTGTATAACCTATCCCCTTCAATATTGCAGTAAAAGCCCTTTTTCTTCAATATTGAAGATAGGGGTGCTGTCAGGTGAATTAAGTTTACTATAATTACAATTATTCAGAATTGAAACAATAATTAGATTGAGAGGCTAGGTAATTGACACGATGACTAACTTTGCTGAACTGGAAGAGTTGGCACAAGAATATGCACAATTAAAAATTCAAAAAGACGTCAATGAGGCAAATCGTAAACAAAAATTGAAAGCGCTAGCCATAAATATTATTGATAATTTCGCGACGCAGAATTTTCAATTTCCACTAGAAGAGAATGCGATATCAAGTAGTGGGAAAACCACCTATATTTATAAAAATAATTCCACGTTCAAAAATCTCTTCGAATTTCTTTCTGGCGTTCTTCATCTACCGATCCCAATCATATTAGGGAGTGTAAAGTTTGGGCCAGGAGAAATTATAGTAAACGTGAAGGATCAAAAAGCATCTCTCAGGGAACTAAATAATTGCATTAGTGAACTCCGAAAGATGCTTCTTGCCAAGAAGAGTCAAATAGCTTAGCAATTCAGACAAGCGATTACTGAGTCGAAGTAAGCCAAGTTTGAAGAGTTAAGGTATATAACCAGAATTGCAAATATTAATATGGAATTAAGTTCGAATGAAAAGTAATTTGGCATCATGATTAAGGTTCTTCTGCTGCCAGCACCAGTCGCGATATATTCTATTCAAATCCACCATCAGATGGACTTCTTACAATCCTCCGGACAGTGCGCCTATGATGTTCGTTGACCGAGATACAGTGTGCAGCCAGCTACTATTCGTCATAACCTGGTAGCACCGGTAACTCTCATAATCGCGGATGCGTCTTTAGAGACTATTCCCAGATCAATAGTGGGGCATAAATCAGTAGTGAGACATGCCCAAAGAACAGGAAAAAAACCTTCTGAGCTGCTGTTGGATAGAAGCTATCATCATTCTGCGATGGTATCGGGAAGACTTGTGGAAGCTTGGAAGCGAGGTCGACCAGATCTTGTTCATTTCGCTTTAGCAGAGGCGTTGTCCACGCCATTATATTTGAGGAACAAGCTAGATGTCTGCCTTTATACAATCAATAATAAATTGATCATGACTAGCTCCAACTTGAGGATTCCAAAGTCATATTTTCGCTTCGAGGGCCTCATGATGAAGTTATTCAAAGACGGATCAATAAGGAGTGAGTTAGACAATAAACTTCTATTTGAACTCCTCAACGATGTATCTTTCGGCTATTTGATAAAAAACATTTTACGAAGCCATAAGTCAATTGGCTTTTCAAGCCGCGGTGTCTCAAGTACAGTGCAAGAAATTGTTTCTAAATACCTAAATCCGTCCATGGAAAATAGGTGTGCGATTATAATTGGAGGTTTTCCAAAGGGCCACTTCTCTGAGAATGTAGTGAAGTATCTTGATATCTTGTACTCGATTGGAGAATTGCCTCTTGAAGCACATGTAGTTGTTGCGAGGGTACTTTATGAGTGTGAGAAATTACTATTATTCGAACAGTAATTTTTGATTAGTTAGATATTTTTTGCTGATACATATTGTAGGTTCTGATGCGATAAGATCTGTATTATCCTGTCTTAAAGTGAGGGACTATTCTTTAATGGTTCATCTGAATAGAGAATCCATAATGAGCCCAATGAAAAGAGCAGCCAAATATGGACTGGTTGCTTTGAACACTACCCAGGACGCTCTATTGCTGGGCTTCAGCAAAAGCCAAAGAGATAATGCAAGCATGATCATGCCAGAGACACCAGCGGTGATCAAATATATCATACCAAAATGGTCAAAGTATGGGAACAAGCTGAACAATACCATCATTACAGTAGTTATCGCTATTATCCTGGTTGACTTTTTTTCTCCAGAGATTACCGGTAGCATAGGAACGCCTGCTTTTCTATAGTCCTCTCTCACATGCAAAGCAAGGCTCCATATATGAGTCGGAATCCATAGGAATACTAAGCCAGCCATCACCAAACCGATTTCAACATTTTGCGTTGTCACAGCAACATAACCAATCATGGCTGGTGCAGCACCAGAAAAGCCTCCCAAGAGTATATTAGTTTGGCTTGTCCTTTTTAGCCATTTGCTGTACACTATTATGTTGTCAAATAGACCAAAACACATCAGCGCAAAAACCCATACATTGATGAGCCATGCAAATAGTAAAGAAATCGCAGCTAGGATCAACCCAAATACCAAAGCATT
Source organism: Nitrososphaeraceae archaeon (assembly GCA_025935105.1). Lineage (GTDB taxonomy): Archaea > Thermoproteota > Nitrososphaeria > Nitrososphaerales > Nitrososphaeraceae > Nitrosopolaris. The sequence goes on along the minus strand of JAICVW010000223.1, from coordinate 1,910 downwards.
TTGAGGGGAAATTCTACCCGAGGGTATGGGTCTTCGCTTGGTTCTTTCCATAAGTGCATCTATATCTCTGTCGTTGTAGCCTGTGAGAGTATCTGCTGCAGCCGAACCCGATGCAACGCCGGCAAGCAATAATGCCCATGTTGTGGCGCTGATTACTGTATGGGATAAGAGTGAGGCAGTGAGCGCTCCGGAGAATGCCGTAAAAACGAGTAAATACCAAATCTTTGGCTTTGTCAGCTCATAGTAATTCTTGAGGCTATATCTCGCACCCATTTGAGGGAGCAAAGTACCCATATTGATTTTTTGAACTATCCTGTTATAAAAGGCAATAACATCGGCGTTAAATATGCGCCTGAATGCAACTATTGATGTACTTAGTCAGCTTCCACTCATAGAACGAAACAGATATAATGTTTAGAACTAGGCCTTCTAAAGTGCTCTACTGTTCACCAATCAATTATGCGCCTGTGCCAAGCAGCGACTGGATCCGTCTATTCGTGACCAACTATTATAACCTGAGTGAATTCGACAAAATAATGTTTAGTCATAGATCATTAAGCCCAAAGAATATCCATCTAACTTTGCTACTTACGCCATGTTCCCAATGATGAGAACTTGAGGTCGGAACCCTCGCCAAGAAGGGTATTTCACAACAGCTGTATTGTTTATTCGACCTTAGTTAGGTATGAGTTGAGAAACGTAACTCTAATCAAGTTATTAGCATGTAGTATTTACATTAACAGCTATATAGACCATACAATTTTAACGTAATTTTTTTGCCTAATCTTCTGCATCACTTGCTGAGGAAATTAATTAATCAACCACAACTAAATACATCTATTTCACAACTGAGGTAGGATATACTAGTTCTCGTGCAGTCTTCCTCATCTCGATAAAGGTTTCAGTCTTTTGAACACCTTGGACCCGTCCCACTTTTTCAGAAATTAAGTGATGCATTTCATCGAGAGATTGTGCAGTCATCGTTACTAGTATGTCAAATCTTCCAGTCACTTCTGCAATTTCGCGGACTTCGGGGATTTGGAACAGCTGACTTAATACATTGTCTCTCATTCTGGAGTCCATATTAATTCCTGTAAGTGCTTTGACATTAAAACCTAATGCTTCGTCATTAACTACTATCGTGAACTTTTTTATGAGACCTCTTTTTATAAGCCGCTTTATTCTGCTATACACTACTGAGGCGTTAACGTTTATCTTCTTTGATAACTTTGGTACAGAAATACTTGCATCTGTAGCAAGTTCGCTCAGAATTCTGAGATCTAAATCATCAGTCTTTGCCATACAATGTCATATTTATATGACCAGCGCGACTAATAAATGTATTAATTTCAAACTTGCAGGGGTTTTTTATAATAATATGCTTGCTTAGAGAATTTTTCTTTCTTTTAGAGATTCAGCCAACAAAACAGCGCCCTTGGCAGAGCCCATTTTTTCATTATGTGACATTAGGACATATTTTATTCCATTTTTGAAGACAGTATCCTTTCGCAATCTGCCCACAACAGTGGTCATGCCGTCGTTAACTTCTCTATCTATTCTGGGCTGAGGCCTGGTCGGATCGTCATGAACAATTATAAAGTCTCTTGGAGACGTAGGCAATTTCTTGTCTGTGATGTGTTTTGAAAATTTTAGCATCTCAGCCTTAACCTCTTCTGGTTCACAGCATCTGTCGGTTCCAACAAATACAGCTTCAGTGTGACCGTCAAGAACTGGCACGCGAGTACACGTACAACTTACTCCAAATGCAGCTGGGGTTATCGAGTTGGAGTTCATATGACCCAAAATCTTCTTTGATTCTATTTGGACCTTTTCTTCCTCTTTGGGTATATATGGAATAACATTGTCCATGATATCTAGTGCAATCACACCTGGAGACCTTCCTGCGCCAG
>JAICVW010000374.1 GCA_025935105.1 Nitrososphaeraceae archaeon | reverse complement strand
CAGTTCATAGAGTGCATTACAGCCTCATTCCATATCTCTTGTTTTAATCCCTCACCAAACCATACAACATCAGGTCGCAAGAACTACCACATGATTTGCAAAATTTTAAAAGGGATCACAGACGTTTTTCGCGATGACACAAAGATAAGTAATACAAATGCGGATAAACTTAGAAAATACTTCCTAAAAAATTTTACCATCAAAAAGTGAGTTACATGGCTCACAATACATTATCTTACTATACAACAAGAAATTAGGACAAACGAATATGATGAATTGAAGGCACCTATCATTAATGCAAATTTAAATGGACTTAAGGCTAGTATATAAGTGTCCTAAATATTTCAAAAAATTAAAAATCGTCAAACCTAATAAACCCTGGACCCAGATAAAAATGATAAAATAAAATGGAAATGAAAATAGATGTATTCAGCTTGCCAAATAAATGTGTATAGATTATGCGTGCATTTTTGTAAATTTCAAGGAATGGGATTTCAATTCGCTAAGAGACTGAATTTGCCGAACTAACTAACTGGAAGCAAAAAATATTATATATTGGACCTTCGAACAACTCTAGATAGTTTGGTAATTGCTCGTAGAGAGGGAGGCGATGCCGATCGTGATTCTGAGTCATTATAGCTATAGCTACTACATTAAAGACCCCTCTAAAGCACTGCTTATAGTTTGAAACGTACATCCTAAACTAACATGGAATCAATTAGACCAGGTTCAAGTCTCGGCTCTATGGGCGTGGATTCAGTACCGCGTCTCATAACATAAGTATATATCTTTGATTTTATATTAAAAATGCCAAGGATATATGGCAAGGGCGAAAAAGCTAGTGGCTAATGATCTGCAGAGTTCAACCAAATATGTTGTTATGAGTGATGGCTAGGATAAAATTTAGCTCGACTTCAGTATTGTTTCTAGTTTTACTATTTGATAAACAGTGTTTATTCGCACTCGTCATCACAATTTGCTCGAGCCCTAAAAATATGTGCCAGAAATATTATAAAAGCGTTATTTACAGATAGAGTAAATCATTATGCCAATAGCATACGTATTGATAACTTGTAACACCGGCTTCATAGAAGAAGTGTTGGATAAGCTCGAAGAATTATCGGAGGTTGTTGAAGCAAATAGTCTCTATTTTGGTCCATACGACATTATAGTTAGAATCGAAGCAGGTACAGTTGAAGATCTAAATAGGGCTCTTGGGAATGATTTAAAAAAAATAGCCAATATTACATCTTCTGTGACATTGATCAAGAATGAAGATTTGACCACTTGACTGGTGCGTAGACGAACTGATTCAGAAGAATAAAACTCAACTGCTACTTACGAATCACGCCTCATACTTATTTCTGTTCAATATTTAACTAAGGTTTGTAAAGTTATCTTAACCGGAATATTGTTAGCTATTATACTTCGATTTGCCTCTTTTTAACGCCTAAATGTTAGCACTAGTAGTCGAAAGCCGAACAATTAAAACTGATCTTTTTTTACCATTATTTCCAATTCTCTTGCTAGTGCTTCTCCCTCTTTCTGATCCAAATTCAGCTCTACTATTAATTCTCTAGGATCGATATTGTTAGCATGCATAATTTTCACGAGATATGGCAAATAAAGTGACCCAAATATGCTCTTTGATGTGTGTGTCCTTAATGCGAATTTAAAAAGCAAATTCTTCATTAATTGAGCTCTTGCAAATATCGGAGCCATTATCGGCCAGATCATACCATATTGGTTATATTTTATTCCCAGTTTCCGAGAATGTTCAAAAAGACCATATGCTATCATGTAATCGATATATCTCAATAGACTCCATCGCCTATTTTTTCCGATGCGTCCTACAACCAAATCCACCTTTGAAAGTACATCAAGCAGAGGGGCTAAGCTATCATACCTAAGCCTTGACGAGACTATACTGGAGAAGAAAGCATTAAGCTTATCTTTTCTTCTCTCATCAGCTGACATGCCGAAGCGAGGATCTGAGTACGTTGCATTTGCATGAGAGAGGAAGTTCATTGCTTCTAGGCTGATATTAGAAGAGAAATATCCGTTTATGGCAGTCGCAATATCTATTTCGACGGCATCATTTCCTACTGCGTCATAGCCAGCAGCTTTTGCTTGGGCATTGTTCAGCAACGCTCGTATGTCTCCATTGCTGCGATCTATAACTGATTTTTTTTCTTCTATGCCCAACGTCTTATCGTGACTGCGTAGCACATAATCTAAAAACATAGCTAGAATTCTGGGAGGTACCGGACTAAACTTTACGGTCTTGCATGCCTTTGATAGTTGTTTAATCTTCATATTATCTTGAGTGTTGGCTGCCATAATGACAGGGATAGTTGCCTCCTTCATTATTTTAACTAGATATTCCAATCCACCTAAATCCTCTCTTCCGGAGATTCCATCCACTTCATCCAAAAATAGCAACATTTTTCTGCCAGACACGCTTTTGTTATTAAATAGCGGAAGAATTAATCTTTCGAGATCGCCCTTGGTTCGGGTGTCGCTAGCATTCATTTCAACTAAATCATAATCAAACTTGAGTGCTAATAATTTGACTAACGTTGTCTTGCCGACCCCGCTTGGACCAACTAAGAGTAAAGGCCTAGTTCCGTCAATCCACTTTGACAACCACTTGATCACATTTAACCTAGCATCTTCGTTTCCAAACATCTGCTCTATTGTTTGTGGGCGATAGATCTCAGACCACATCATCTTTTTTAGTCACTCGATGCGGTTATATTAATTACTATTATTAGCGGTAGTACTTTCAGAGCTAAGTGAAACTTTCAGATACCAACATAGGTGGCACCTCTCCGCCTAGTATTATCTATGTCATGTGTTTTATTGAATGCTTGTAGAAATACTTCAGTTGATGTTAGTCTGTTTCGGTTTCGTTTACACTCCCGCATTCTCTTTTCTCATTGTATGTCTCGATAAAAATTTGATAACTTATCCTACCTAAGGATATCCATATGTGTGTATCATGTAATTGGGATGCTTCATTGCAAAGTGCCTTTACCTTCTATTCCTTTTCATACAACTAAGTATAAGGTAGTGTATTCCTTTTCAATATCGTTCAGATTTTCCTACATGCTGCTCAAATACATATCTATTCTTCTTTTAGTTGCACATAGTCTAAACTTTATTCTGTTGCAGCCAAATCTCTTTCTTTAATCTCAAATCCAGGCTTGACCTGAAGTTTCTGGTTCTAAAATATACAGATCAGCAATTCCTTTGCAATGCCTTTGCTGGAATTCATGCTACTCGTAAAGGAATATCAAAATTCCCCTTATAATGGCATATATGTGTTAATCCTATGCAGTCCACCAATCACACTGAGTCATTATGGTACCTAAATATAGACATTCATGGCAAGATATAAATATATTTTTGTTCATTGAATACTATGCATGGAGGCTTGACGGTCTTATGACCTGCAAAGGTACCTGTGTGCGTCATAAGGCTAGGAAACCAATTGGTTTGGGACGCTATGCTAGTGGGCAGAAGCGGTGCCAAGTCTGCGAAGAATTCATAGATTGGGACGGAATTTGGTGTCCGTGTTGCGGATATAGATTAAGAACTAGACCAAGAAACATGAAGTACAAGACAAAATTACGTGCTAATGATTTTGTGATTCAAGTGTTCTACAAGGAGCCAACCACGACATATGACCACGAGTTCATGTAAAAGATGTCATAACAAATTGGAAGATTGAATCAGAATTACCCACTAATCTTGTTTCCGATGCATCTCTATGCCGATGAGCTTTCTGAGTAGCACACTCACATAAATAACTCATGGCGGCATCATTTGCATAAGCCGCCTGGAATATTTTTAGTTGCACAACTTGCTAGTACTCGCAGCGTCTATCGACTCATAACATACCACTTGGGCATAAAGATAGTTCTATCAGCTACCTATAATATGGGACAGTTACCTTCTCGCCAGGTTTGCCTTCTCTTTGTGTCTTAATCTTCTTTACACCTTCTT
>JAICVW010000701.1 GCA_025935105.1 Nitrososphaeraceae archaeon | reverse complement strand
CTTTGGTTAACTTCAAACCAAACTATTATGACTTGTAGTTATAGAGGATCAAAAGCACAAATATTACATTTATATCGAATTTTATAGGGTATATGGTGGCCGGGAGGAGATAGTTCCGATAGAATAACAAAACTAATAGGCCTTTTCTGATACTGAATTTGATGTACGGATAGACTACAACTAGTGTCAGCTGTCTGAAACGCTCATAACCCGTTATGGTCTATCTGTTTCTTTCTTTAAGTATTATGTTGCACTATCACTAACTGCAAGTCTGCATACCCTGGGTCATGTGTAAATTAGTTCTGACTCGCACATGGCCCAATAATCAATCGGTCTCTTTCTTTAGGCAAGTCGTTTTCTGATGTCTAGATCTATTCCGCGGACTAACTAGTAGTGGTCTATTTATTTGTCCAACCATTAACTACTATGTAGTGTATGTCTTGGCAGGGTTTCATCAGACAGATTGCAACCGGTGCCATCTTTCCACGATCTGGGCCATGTGTGAGCATTGTGTTTTTTATGACTACTACCCTTGGATTTCTACCAGAAAAATATATTTATTTTGTCTAATGGTCGAACAAGCCACGTGTTACAATCCACTTATAAGTCACCAAATAACCTCACCAATTGTATGCGTTAGTGTCGGATATCGCTTTTGACTAATTATTTTGGGCTAATAAGTTCAGTGTCGTTGACAGTCTGGGAGACACTATGATGTGATAAATAGTGCTTTTTCTAAGCCAATTGTTCTGCTAGGGCCTCGTTATATACGTTTACTGCTATGTCGTCTTAATGATTGTGGTTACTTATCCAATGTTTCAAAGTATATTCCCAGTCATATTTGAGATCTTCAAGGTAATCCGCTTCTTCAACAAGATCTGTGTATTGAGTTAAAGGTGACTCTTTAGTTGCTGCAAGAAAGTTAGATTCTCCTTCCAGGCATATAGCATATTCGCTACCAGAAGAATTGGACCACAGCTGCAATTTTTTAGGTGTCGGCTGCTGAGCCCGTTTATTGTAATTTGGATCTTGGGTGATTATTTTCTCTTTTCCTAATGTCTTTACCTCTGTTTGTCCAAAACCATTAATATTTTCAAGAATGCGATGAATCGTATTTTCGATATTATAGTTTTCTTCCTTTATCCCATCCTCAGGCCCTACTTTAAGTCTCATTTCAACATGTTGTAATTCTTCAATTCTTTCTCTAGCTGGAATTGCCTTGTTCCATAAAGATTCAAAAACAACCTGTTGTTGATTGACAATTTCCTTAGAATTGCTGCGGATAAGAATAGAGTCTTGTTTTAAGTCATCAATGACAACATGGTATTGATATTCTGTTTCGTTAATTCTAGATACACCCTTAAGCCCTTGGATGTGACGTAGATCTACTGCCGTCATAATCTCTTTACAGAAATCAATATTGTCTGTAGTAATTTCTACGATATAACGAATATTTCCTTTCTTCTTATCCTTAAAATCAATGAATCTCTTCCTTATCTCATTATTATTGAATACAAATGAGGGAGTTTTAGAATCTACACAAATATCATATCTACTGATAGTTTTATCAATAAACTCTAAAATTGCTTTATTCGTCTCGTTAATGCCAGACAATATCTCAAGTGACCCCGAGGCTGCTTTACCTGTCTCAGGGATGCTCATGTAGTCCACGCAATGTCATTTCAAATATAAAGCATTTGAACATAGTTGGGACCGTCTAGTTTATAGTGGAAGCAACAGGTTTACCAGTCGCGGCGGAATTGACTAATCTGTTAGATTACACTATAACATTATCGTATAATCACATGCGGCCAGTGCGACATCTTACATAAT
>JAICVW010000515.1 GCA_025935105.1 Nitrososphaeraceae archaeon | reverse complement strand
GCCCACTTTCACGTCTTCACCCACTACTGGTTCAACTTCTTCTACTATCGCTAGCCCATCAACCGCTCAGTCTGCTCCTGCAATAACAAGTAGTCCTACAACGAGTGTTCCCATCTCGCCTACCCAGAATGTTCCAACCAATGGTCATACACAGAACGTCCCAACAAATCCAACGTCTAAGGTGCCAACGAATCCGGGGCATAGTAGCAGCTCAAGCGGAGGTAATAGTGGTAGCGGCAGTAGTGGTTCAAACAGCGGCCCATCCTCAGGAGGAGGGAGTGGTAGCGGCAGTAGTAGCGGTAGCGGCAGTAAATAGATGCGAAGGCCTGCATCATTCAGTCTCTTATCCCCTTTTTGGAATAGATTCTCCATAGTATTACATGAAACGCTTCGATTTTTATCAAACACTCAGCCATATATCGTGGCCAAAGAGTAAATCCTTAAACCGTGCACTAAAGTAGAATCATAATCTAGTTAAACAAGATTCGCTTCCGTTAAAGTAATGATGCTTGAATATTATGATAATGAAAATCAGTCGACTAAAAGCATCATAATGAAGTCTCCAATATGTAAGACGTATATCCAGCAAATTCCACTGGGCATCGATGAGATATTATATACGGAATCCGACGTTTTTGACAGAAACTAACAAACAATATAAGTATAATTAAGCAAATGACAGAGAACGTTTTTAACACCTAGTTGAATCATATTTACAATGTGAAGATCCCAAAGATCAATCAGGAAGAAAGACTTTCCAATAAAGCTATGGGTTATAGACTATACATTGACACTTCTAACAACTAGAAAGATTTCTACTTTCCACCGTTGCTATTCAAAGACTCATTAGTTAAGATTCTATTCTATATAATGTCAGGATTAATCTTAACTATGGTACCATTTGGGACGCAATATGTAAATGATATCAGCATTGAAGTACCTTCTCTATTTATGATAGGATTAATCTTAACCAAAATAGTAACAGTTGCTCGATGCAGACAGGTTTGCATATTAGTGTATCATTGGCCCTTCTTTCAAAACACCAAATTCCAACAGCTCTGTAACTAGCAAGTAGTTTTTATAGAGATGATCTCTTCGTAGTTCATACATGAGTGGAAGCTACTACCAGAATTATCCGCTCCAGAGCTGTATGAGCTGCTTCTACTTCCATTGCTACTCATACTAGTTTCGCAATTAGAGTCGTGATCATAATAGTGGCGCGAATGGCTTTGTGTAAAGGATAGGGCATTTTTTTATAAATTGTCCTAGGGGAACCTCTATCTATTAAGATGAAAGCAGGCAACGAGGGTGAAAATGAAGTACCGGCAATGTTGATGATTTATGCAGCTCAGGGTCTTTATACTTACAATGATGTTTGATTCTAGGTTCATGTTTTAAATGTGAGGATGCAATTTGCAGGAGCTCAGTCAAAGTTCTCCTGGCATACTAACAGCCCATATAGTCAGCAAACTGGTCAGCAGTATAGCTAGGCCAGCTCGTTTTAAAATTTGAACAATTGGCAGGTTGGATAGAAAGGTATTCCAGTTGTCGTTCTCATCACCAGGTCTGATTTTTCTGCTTGAATCAAATTCTTTAGTATCTTAATTTCGCCCTCAGCAGTTGCATTTTTGTTCTTTCTCATAACGAATCTCTCTAGGTATCGGTTCTTTTGATGACATGCCTAGCTATGCTCCCTCCCATAGTTGTTTATTTCTAACATTATCATCTGTTTTGTGACGTGTCATTAGTATAACTGATTTTTTCTACCCACTTAGATATCGCTTTGATATGTGATTCGAACTTTTTCAGTCGTGATTTGATTTGGTATAGTGTGGCCATAGACTAACTTTGTTCTAGTAGATGGTCAGAGATTATATTTATAGTAGAGAAGGAAGTAGCAAACATATGAATAAATTAATTTGGATAGGTGCCATTTTTGTAGCGGCAACATTCCTAATAACTAACAGCTCTAATACGACAATGGCATATACATGTAGCAGTTCTTAAAGCACTCAGCACACAAACACTCCATCACAAGTAAGTGGTAGTTCAGGTAGTTGTTCTAGTAGCTCGAGTGCTTCGACAAGCTCTGGTCACGACGCGAAATCGCATACTTCGGCAGTTGGCCCTAACGTAGATAGGATCAGTGATGTGTTGGCATTACCAAATGGAGCGGAATCGAGTGCATCATCTAGTTCAGGTGGTGCACAATCGAGTTGCTCTTCTAGCTCTGGAGGTAGTGGTTTTATACCTCCCGCGGGTTTGTCCGGGGGGTTTGGTGCCATTACTGCTTCTTCGAGCACTTCTCAGCAAGGTCACTGCCCTTAACCTTTTTTTGTTTCATTAATCAGTAGTGGAATAAGTAATATTTTCTCTAACTAGCCTCGATATTGCTTTAGTGTGACTATCAAACTTTTTAATCTGGCTTTAATTTCATCGTACCCACAGCGGTCGGCCCATTTGAATCGGGCCTCCCTTTGACATAACTATTAACACATTTGCGGATTATATCATTAAACGAATCCCCAAATTCACCTAATGATGCTATTTCATGGTATAAGTCTTCATGTATCCTTATCCATTTCCAATCTGTCGTAAAAGTATGTGTACCTAGTAAACGTTAACTAGGACGACGTCTATGATTATATGAATCTAGCATAATGATTCAACAGGCTGGTAGGACTCCACCCTGCCAACTTGTTTAGTCAGATGTCCGATTTAGTGACAGTGAATTATTTATTCATTGTATAGTATAGTATGGCTTCACTTCCACTAAAGATAGAAGAATGTGTTCCTAGGTATGAGCTTGTGTTAGATATCAGTAAGGGTGTTTGTTAGTGATTTCTGGTGGTTATTGTTAGTTTTGGGTAGTTTGGAATAAATACTGTCAGACTTCGAAATATGGATGTAATAGTTAGACTATGGGATTGCCCACATCCGTTTTACTTATTATAATACTTTTGATATCGACTGCCTGGACAGCGTTCACCATTGTATTATTGAAGAAAAGTGGCGAGAACTCATCGAATACAAGATTGATCAAAAATTACAAAAGACACAAATTCCTAAATATTCTGCATGACTTTAAGATAGAAGTTGTTGAATTGTTTT
>JAICVW010000645.1 GCA_025935105.1 Nitrososphaeraceae archaeon | reverse complement strand
ACTCCGATTTTTTGGCAATTATCTTTGAAACCTTGCCTTCTTCTTCGGTTGATTGAAGGATAGTCTCAGCTGATGCTACCCTTTCGTTTTGGTCAGAGTTGGATTCCTTTCCATTCCATTAGTCAGCCCAGTTATAGTTGCACCCTCAAGAGAATAACCCGCTTCTATCCTTTTAAAGGCAGTCATTTGGCGCCTTAGAAGATTTACCTCTATCTGAAATAGCTTTTCCTGATATGGATTTTTGAATTGCTTCGTTATAGATTTTATCGATATGCCTAACTCTTTACATGCCCTGTATCGAGGCACTCCGTCCAAAACAAATCCTTCTTGACAACAATTGGAACAAGCAGACCATTTTCGCGGATTGACTCTAAGTTGTTTATGCTCATTAGTTGATAGAGGAGGTATCAAATTCTGGTTGGATTCTTTTATATGGACTTCATTGGTGGCTGGATTATTATCAAGACTTTGACCAGTTTTTTTGGCTGAAAAGATCTCATCAGCTGTCATTTTCTGTTGGCATATAGTTTGATTCTTTAAAAAGGATCATATCAGAGATGTACAGTCATCTTTTACTACTGAAACAGGTCTTACGTTCAAGTTACAGAAGAGATCTTTCTATCTATCATTAAGACTAGCTTATGACAAAACGACTGGAACATCAACTAAGAAAGATAGCCGATATTAGCCAGAGATAAGATGAAATCTTCGCGTCCACTATCTCACTTAATTCAATCATTACTGAGTTTAGTATCCTAGAACCTATGTCAAGTTGCCTACGAGAATCATTACTAAGGGACCTAAGTGATTTCACTTTTACCAAAAAATAAGGGAGACAGATAGCAGGGTCAAAATAATCTTTCTAACTGCAAGTGAATATTATTACGAGCAGTTTAGAAAAGAACGCGGATTCGATCTCGTTAAGCAAGAATTCTTTTTAAGAAAACCAATTGACACAGAGGATTTGGTTCAAGTAATAAACAAATTGTTAGAATTTGGTTAGATGCACCGGAAGTTTATACTCAGTTAACAATTTAGATTTGGTTCGAAATCCAGCAAAGCTGCTCTAGGATCATTACATATGAACCTCAACTTTTTTTCGGTGTTAATGTTACTATTTTCTATTCTTATTTTGAACGTCGTAGGAATATCTTGATCATCATTTACAATTAATAATCTCTTACAATATCAATCCTTGTCCCTCTTGGTAATTACATTATCAGCAGATGATTTGTCAATCTCCCTGGATGCTTATTGCATGTCCTTTTCCCTATGTAATTCTTCCACCTAATTTTGTTTCATGCCCTTCAAATTGCTTAAGTAACCACGTTACCCCAAGGAAGGAACCATCTCTTATTCTTGACATAAATAAGCATTCGCTGAATATAAACTACGTCTTGTGGAAGTTATTTATTGAACAGCCACTACAAATTGATTAGATTGTGATACTACTTCGTTGTAGAGAGAGCTTTTATTAAAGAACGAGGTAGACAAAAGAGGAGGGAGTTTTCTTTAGGAAGAACTGAGGTTATTCGAAATCGGAAAGAAGTTTATTGAGATAGTAAAATCAGCAGACCATGAAATATTACTAATATTTCCCACCGTCAACTCTTTTCTCCGCGAACAGCGTTTGGGAGTAATACCGTTATTAAAATATGGTATAATGGAACGTGGCGTGAATATCAAGATTCTGACTCCCATTAACAACGATGTGCAGAAGATAGTTCAAGGCATCATAGAAGAGATTGGAGGACAAGTACAGAAGAATTTTGAAGTACGAGCAGTAGATGTCACATATGAGACTTCTACAGTTAATACAGTCACAATAATAATAGTAGACAAAAAGACATCTTTAGTAATAGAAAAGCTAGATGATTCAAAGGAAAATTTTATTGATGCGATAGGACTGACTACTTATTCGAATAGCAAACCTACGGTATCATCTTATATCTCTATTTTCGAGAGCCTATGGAATCAAACGAAACTGTACGAAGAGCTAAAAAAACACAGTAAAATGCAGCAAGAATTTATCAATATAGCAGCTCATGAACTACGAACACCGGCACAATCTCTTCTAGGTTACGCACAATTAGCAAAGTCCAACCCTCATTATATCGAAAAACAGGTAGAATCATTTATTGATGTGATATATAGGAATTCGTTTAGAATTCATAAGCTAACGAAGGATATACTGGATATTACAAGAATCGAAAGTCAGACATT